>JBGTEU010000821.1:0-6740 GCA_041747595.1 Bythopirellula sp. | reverse complement strand
GAATCAATCGTTCACCAATCGCCAGCGCAGGCGCGAACCAGCGATCTTCTTTACCGCCCTTACGGTCATTCTGAATGGGCCACGTCGTGAACCACTGGCCATTCTGGTACGCAAACGCGGGACTCGCATCGTTGGGGACTGCCAGCAAGATCTTTTGGAAATCGAGCGGAAATGCGGCCTTCTCAATCGTTTGCCAAGGCAATTCCCGGCTTAAATTCTGCGGGATGATTGGGTCGGTGAGACTGGCCTGCTGCAAATCAATTTCCGCCTTGGGTATCGAGACACTTCGAATCGAATGGGGCAATGCACCTGCAAACTCACCGGATTCTACGAGTTGTCGTTCGGGAACATCCTTCGGATCGAAATCCTGCACCACTAAGATTTGATTCCAAAAGTGATCGCGAGAGTTTGGTGCGGTGACTTGAACTGTTTGTCCCTGATACGCTTCTGGAAACCTCCAACATTGAGCACGCAGGTCTTGAAAAAGGGCAAGTGGGAGAGTCGCTTCCTGCCGTGGGCGTATCCGCTCGCCATGAGTTCCCGTTACTGATGCCGGCATGAACTGGTGGTCCACCGCATTTGAGAAAAAAGATTTTTCCATCTTGGGGAACCTTTAGGGTGATTTTTGAATCATTCACCGGCAACCGCAGGATCTCAACAGCAAATACACCACTCGCGAATGATAGGGCATTGATGCAGACAATACCGACTACGATGAAGCGTAAATCCGCTCGTCCGCTCGAAAAGTAATTCATGCTTCGCCCCATGAGGTGAAAAGCGAGTTGAACACTCCTATCAGAGACTTCACGATAGTGGTCAGTCGAGTGCCAAGACAGGGGGGCTGATTTCGGTCGATGGCAAGTTACTCTCCCTTGAATCAATTCGATAACACCCATGCTCGAAATGGGTTCAAACTTATTGTCGCATATGGTAGAGACCGAGGAAAAACTGCTGATTTTTTCAGGCTACAAGATCGGCACGTGATTCGCTGGTCATTATGTCTCGGATCAGAGGGCACAGGGTCGCAATCGATGCAAAAAAAGGAGATTATGATGAGAAGCCTGGGATTTTTCGGTGCGGTGATCTTGATTGTCGGCGGTTTGTTGGGCGGATCGAACGAAGCCAATGCCCAGATTATCTATCGCACGGCACGACCACTGTACTACGGTGGCCCTGCCTATTACTCTCCTAGCTATTCCTACTACGGCGGGTGGTATCCAGGGAGCTATCAGAATAACTACGGCAACTACGGCGCGTACCATGTGATGACTCCCGTTTGGACGGGTGGTTACAGGTACCGTTATTGGTAAGTTTGAACCGCGGACTCGCCAAACCAATTGTAGATCGCACCCTTCATAATCCCACGCTCAGATTTTGGGCAGTGGGATTTTTTCGTTTCTCAACCAGACGAGATGCGATCGTTCATAAAACAGTTTCGATATCCTCCTTTCGGCTTATGTCTTTCCGCCTGCACGGGAATGACGACTAACGCCGGGGAGGGAGATTTTGAAACGGGCAAGCCGCGGACGAACTCAGTCGCTTATCCCGTGAACTTGGTTTCTCAACGCCCACGGTGATTCTTCGTAGTACGGAGAATTCCATGGATAGGAATTGTTTCAGTTCTCGAATCATGGCTTGTTTGCAAAGTGAAAGCGAGAACTGCCCTGGCACACGAAGTGCTATTTTCGATTCGCATGAAAGAACTGCAAGACAAGGTGGCGCTCGTCACGGGAGCAACTTCGGGCATCGGCAAGGCGGCCGCGTTACGGCTAGCCCAAGCGGGAGCACGGGTCGGAGTTCTCGGCCGAGATGACGACGATCTGGAAGAGGTCGTCAAACAAATCAACGACGCAGGCGCCGAAGCTTTAGTTCTTGATGCTGACATTTCGCAGCCCGAGGAAGTCCGCCGTTCGGTGGATGAAATCACAACACATTGGCAACGACTTGATATTGTTTTTGCCAACGCTGGCATCAACGGCGTCTGGGCACCACTGGCCGATTTGGAACCCGACGAGTGGAAAAAGACACTCGATGTAAATCTTTCTGGCACGTTTTACACGATCAAATACAGCCTCGAACCGCTCCGCAAACGGGGCTGCTCGGTGATTATCACCTCGTCGGTCAACGGCACACGGATGTTCAGCAATACGGGGGCGACCGCGTATGCCTGCTCCAAGGCGGGACAAGTGGCCATGGCGAAGATGCTTGCGCTCGAGTTGGCAAAAGATCGTATTCGGGTCAATGTGATTTGCCCCGGCATGATCGAAACACCCATTCACGAGAAAACAGAACGCCGTGATCTCGATCAAGCGAAAGAGCCGGTGGAATTCCCCGAAGGGAGCATTCCACTCACGGACGGAGAACCAGGCACCGCGGAGCAGGTGGCGGAACTCGTGTTGTTTCTCGCGTCCGACCGGTCGAGCCACATCACGGGGACACCCATTTGGATCGATGGCGGCCAATCGCTTTTGCAGGGTTGATTTTCAATTCAAGATTCAATGGAGGACCAAGGCATGCCACGCGGAGATAAGGATAAATACACCGATAAGCAAAAACGCCAGGCCGAGCACATTGCCGAGGGATACGAAGAACGGGGCGTGAAAAAAAAGGAAGCCAAGAAGCGGGCTTGGGCAACCGTGAATGACATGACCGGGGGCGGCAAAAAGAGCGGCTCGGGCCGCGGCAAGAAAGTCGATAAGTCTGCGGCAAAGAAGGGAGGCAAGAAAGGGGGCGCTGCCTCGGCGGCGCGCTCCAAGGCGGCACGTTCCGCTTCCGCCAAGAAGGCCGCCGCGACGCGCAAGAAGAACGCGAAGAAGAAATCCAGCTAATTTGAAGAAGTGATGGCGTCAGCTCGGATCTTGGTTGAGCACCGCGCGGAGTTGTTCCGCGGTGAAAGGCTTGGTGAGAAAAGCATCGAGTCCATATTCCGCGTTCTCGGGCATAAATTCCGAACCGGTCATGCCGATCAATAGCGGCACATGGCCCTCGGCTGCCCGAGAATCGGCGAAGATCTTCGGCACCTCGGCGAAGCCGTTTTCGCCGTCGAGATGGTGATCGACCAGCACCACGTCGACCGGTTGTTCGGCCAGCAGTTGCCGGGCTTCGGTCAAGTTTGCCGCGGCACGGGGAGCAAAACCGATGGTCTTTAGCAGGCTCAACAGCGAGCCTCGGACGAGTTCGTTGTCGTCGATCACCAATATGTGTGGTTTGGCTTTCGTCGATGGGGGGGCGACGGCTTTCATTTCAACCGAGTCCGTTTGACGAGCTCTACTGAGCGCCGTGCCGAGTTCTTGCGAGCTGGCGGGTTTGGCGATGAATCCACTAATCCCCACTTTTTGGGCGGCGATTTCATCCACCTGGCCCGCGTCTCCCGTGACGAGCAAAATCGGCAGCGACGGTTGCAACTTGTGTACTTTTTCGGCAAGTTCGAGGCCGTTCATCCGCGGCATCGTAAAATCGGAAAGTACCACGTCGAAAGCTTCTTTTGTTTGCGTTAAGTACGTGAGCGCTTCGTGCGCCGAACTGCAGGCCGTCACGCGGTGACCGAGCTGCTTGAGTACAAGCAGCATCGACTTGCGGGCGAGATCGTCGTCATCGACCAACAGCACGTGAGACTTGGTGGTCGGCGCTGCTTGGAGGTTTGCGTTTCTACTGTTTTTCTCTAGCACGTCGGTACAGGGCAGCAGCACGACAAACTTTGTGCCGACGCCCACTTGGCTTTCGACTTTGATCGTTCCTCCCAAATCCTTGACCGTCCCATGCACGACGGACAACCCCAAGCCCGTTCCTTCTCCCTCAGGTTTCGTAGTAAAGAAGGGATCAAAAATCCGCCCCATCTCGCCAGGCGAAATGCCGTGCCCGGTGTCTCTTACCACGATCTGGACGTAATTTTCCGCGGAATGTTCTTCGTTCCGCGATTGTGACTTGTGAGCCGTGATCGACAGCGTACCGCCCTCGGACATGGCATAGCAGGCGTTGGTGCATAAGTTGGAGAGGACTTGGTAGAGTTCCGCCGCGTTGGTGATGATCACACCGCAATCATCGTCAATCTCCGTTTCCAGGCGAGTATGAGAGGGAATCGACAGGCGAATCAGCTGTAACGCGTCGCGGAGCATTTCGGTAACTGGGGTGGGCGTCCGCTCGGTCTGTTCACCCTTACGCCCGAAAGTCAGAATCTGGCGGACGAGCGTTTTCGCTCGATCGGCCGCCAAATGAATTTGCTGTACCTGGTTGGCTTCGATGGTGCCGTCTTTGAGGCGGGTTTGTAGATTTTCCGCGTATATTAAAATCGGAGTTAGCAAATTGTTGAAGTCGTGCGCAATCCCGCTGGCGAGCATGGCGATCGATTCGAGCCGCTCCGCGGCGGAGAGCCGTTCCTCGGTGGCCCGCTGCTGGGTCACGTCGCGTCCGATGCATTGAATCTCGCGCAACTTGCCGTTGGAATCGAAGATCGCCCGGTCGATCCATTGATTGACGACGACCTTACCGTTAGAAGTCACGTCGCAGTGCTCGTAATAGAGCACCGGGTTATCGGCGGAAAGCCGAGCGAAGTTCTCTCGCATGCGCTCGTGGTCGTCTACCGGTATGTGCTCCCAGAGGGGATATCCGATAAGTTCCTCGCGCGAATGTCCCAGGAATCGGCAGTAGGCGTCATTGGCAAAAATACGAATGCCGTCGGGCGTATATCGAGCGATTAAATCGACCTGGTCTTCCACCACGCTGCGATAGAGTTCCTCGCTTTTCCTGAGCCGTTGCTCGATTTGCACCCGCTGGGTCGCATCGGTCAACAGAGCAAGCGACATTCGCTCGTCGTGGAGTTGCACGTAGCTCAAAGCAATTTCTAGCGGAAACTCCGTGCCATCTTTCCGTTGACCGTGAAAATATTTGCCGACCACCGGCACAAGCGTCTGCCGCGTCGCCTGTTTGTCGGAAGACAATTGGAAATATGCGTCGCTCAGATCATGTGGAATCAGCAATTCGAGCGGCTTTCCCAAGAGCTCCTTTCGTCGATAAAGAAACATCTCTTCAACCAGCGAGTTGACGAGCGCTATCTTGCCGTGTTCGTCAACCGCCACGACCCCTTGAGCCGCCGTGTCCAAGAGAGCCCGCAACATTTCCTCGGTGCGGCTCACGTCGTGCGTGGCCAGCGTGAAAGCCGCCAGGTCGGCGAGTGAAGTCACAAAATCTCGATCATCGTCGGTCCAATGACGCGGTTCGCCGACGTGCTCGCAACAAAGCACGCCCCGCAAACGATCGCCCACCCGCAGAGCCATATCGAGCATTGAAACAATGCCGTACTTCAGGAGATAACTCTGGCCAAACTCCTCGGTGTGAATATCCGTATGGGCGTGATCGGCCGCGATGATTCCTTCTTCAGAAAGAAACTTGAGGTAGCGGGGAAATTTTTTCGTGGGCATTTCATCGCCGCTGAAATGCCGGTCGCTGCTGCGAACGTAAAGATTCAGGCACCGCAAGGCGGTATTGTCGCGGTCGAGATACCAGATGCTTGTTCGCTCGACCTGGAGAAAATTTCCCACCTCTTTGGTGAAGGTTCTCAATTTCTCGTCAAAGCTGACGGCGGGATTCTGCTGCGAGAGCGCCAGCCGCAATAACAGGGCTTGGCGTTCTTTAAGTTGTCTCTCGCTACGGCGGAGTTGTTCGAGTTCGATTTCCAGGGGGTCGACCAACTCGGGCATGTCACCTTCCAAAAATTATGCGGTAGGAACCATTAACCAAATTGAGCCGTCCCAAGCTTCCATTTCTAAGTTTAGTCACAGAGTTGCTTTTGGAAAAGCGTATCGCGGCCGTGGGCGATTGGAAACACACCAATAACGTTACAAGACCGCAAGAATTGCCGAGCGTTAACGCTGAAACACGGGCAGTAACTGATTGGGAGCACCTAGAGCCAGCACGCAGACCGCCGAGGTATAGGCATTGCCGAAGCGTGCGTCGCGGTAATTATTTTCCGAGGGCCACGAGCCGTCGCTGGCTTGTCCCGACAACACGGCCTCCACGGTGGGCGGATAAAACTCACGCCATGGAGTTCCCCCCAATTGATACATGGCCTGGCAACAAGTGAGCAGGCCATAGTGGTAGCGGTCGTCTTGGCGGCGGCTTCCCATCAAACGACCGAAGCCGTTGTATTCGTCGAAGCCGCTCCGCAGCATCCATTCCCCTGCCAATTTCGCCTCGGGCGTGCCATGCAATCCCGCATGCGCGAGGGCCAAGACTCCCGCCCCCGACATCCCTCGGGTCGCGCGATTCTCGGGCCCCGTTTTGTAAGAAAAGGTTCCGATGTCGCGGCGGAAGCTGCGGCGAACATAGCCGATCGCTCGCGCGACGGGTTCATCCGCCACGTCGAAGCCGGCGTTCTTGGCAGAGCGCAGGAACATGAGTTGCCAGCCGGTGACCGAGAGATCGGAATCGCGGTCGTCGTAATCGTCCAAATACCGCCATCCCCCTTCATCGATGGCGAGGTCCTTGGGCCAATTCTGCATGACGAGCGTCGTATCGAGGGCTCGCTTAATGATGGGCTCGAGTTCCTTGGCGCGTTTCGAGCCATCCATCGCGTAGGCCTCGCACAAGGCGAGTCCTCCGATGGCGTGATTGTAAACGACGGTGTATCCGACTTCGTGGTCGACGTTGCGGGAGAGCTCGTCGCCGCGAGGAGCGACCAAGGCAATCAATCCATTGCGTTTCTGACAAGCAACAATATAGTCGAGGGCCTTCTCAATCTGTTT
>JBGTEU010000820.1:0-2902 GCA_041747595.1 Bythopirellula sp. | reverse complement strand
CATTGACAAGAGCCAGCACGGCAGCCAGCCGCGCGGCGTGCTCGGGCAGCTTGTTGGCGATCCCCTTTACAGGCTCCAAGGTGCCGCTTGGTGCAATCGCCTCCTCGACGTGATCGACGAATGCAACCCAAAGGCGACGGGCCTCCGGGGTTAGCGGCAAAGAGTGTGCGTCTAGTTCGTTATGCTTGCCCTGCGCTAGCGGCAACGGAGTCTCGAGAATATCGAGCATCCGCGCTCCATATCGTTTCAGATCCCTGTCGGTTTCCGGCCGCTGCTCATGCCAGCGCCGCGTCCCGGCAATACTATCGGGCGCCGTTACCAACAGTCGGGACAACAGACCTTGATCGGCCAGCAAGGAGTCGCGGAACAGAATGTCAGCCACACCAGGTTGCGCCATCAAGTGCGCCGACAGCCGGCGCCCAGGCAGCATCGTTGTGCCGTCACCGCTCCGAACGCGACGAATTGGATTCCCATCCCACAAGTCGGAAAGCCCAGACGCGGTCTTTAATTTGTTGTCCTCCGACATGCCGTGCCCGCCGATGAACTGCCCGCCTTCGGTCGTAAATATGCCCAGGCTCGGCTGGCCGGCTGCGAAGAGCTTACAGAGCCCCTCATAGGTGGGCTCAGGACATGTCAGGAGCGGTTCCAAGGGCGGCACTGGCGGCGGTCCAAGCGCATCCAGTGCCGCTTTCGTCGCATCGCGATCGCCCTTCCACTCCTTTTTTGCTGCATTGCGCGCGGCCTGCCAGGCGTCACGGTCATTGATGTAGTCTTGCAACTTTGCATCCCGCAATTCGCGTAAGGCCTTCTCGCGTTTACGGATGGGCCAGATCGCTTCGTTATCCGATGCAGACTTGCGCTCGCCCGAAGCCGCAACGGTGACGTAGTATTCCGCCACTGGCTTCGCGTGCCCTGTCGGCAATTCGACATCGGCATGCCCTTGCACGGCGAGCGTGGCAGCGGCCAGTACCGATTGCCCACAGATTGCCAGCGGAGCTTGCACGCGGTCATGAATTGCATGGGCCGCGGCTGCAAGCACGTCACCAAGCGCATCCACCGGGAAGGGGTCTGCCGGTGGCAACTCACGCATGAGGGGGCGTGGCGGCTCATGTGCTTTCTCGTCGTCGAGCGGCACGAGCGTCATCATATCGCTCATGCGGCTGCCCTCTCTGAAGGCACTTCGATCAATAGCTCGCCCCGCGGCGTTGACGGCTCTCGCCATCTCTTCACTTTTTGTGCGAAAGCGCGATCGGCAAACGATAGACGCGCGTCCCGCAAATAAGCGTAGGTCAACTGCGGTTGCACGATCACGATGCCGTCGCGTTCGGCGCTCAACCATTCGAGGGGAGTGCGATGCACGCGGAGGGCGCTGTCATCGAAGTAGCTGGCGGGATTGAAGATAGCGTCTTGACCAAGGGCGAACGCTGCCCCGCGCCAACTCGCAAGTGCGCCTCGCTTTGGGTCCCAAGCGACATGATCGAGCACGTGACCGTTTTCGGCGACGACGAAAACGAACGCCCGTTCGCCGCCGACCTTGAGGTCAAAAGCTCGGTTGTCGAGGAACGTTACATTGGCGGCGAGGATCAGCGTCGGCTTCATCAAAGCATTTTCAGAGAATCCCTGTTGCAGTAACCAGAGGATCTCTGCCTCGGTGGGGATGCCCCAATGAAGTGTCATAGGTGCGATTCGGATGTGGAGTGCCGCGCGGTACTCGCAATCCATTCGTCCAAATCAGATCGGGCGTATCGAATCGCCCGACCGATGCGAAGATATTGCGGTCCACCGCCGGTGAGGCGCCGCTTCGCCAGAGTCGATTTTGACGAACGCAGATATTCCGCCGCTTCCGCGGGGGTCATGTATTCGCGATAACCCATCATAGAGCCTCATATGTGACCTGACTTGATCAGGTCTCACGAGGCTCCGTCAGCGGCAATGAGAAAACCGGTTGGAATTTGGCCCCTGGTTTTCTCAGTTTTGGCTTATGCAACTGCCTTTGTCTTGGGCCGTCCGTAAAAAGCCTTGTTTAGTTCTTCGTATACCGTGGTGCATTTGGCGAGGTCTCGAATGGCCTGGTCCCAGGAGACGTCTGGTAGTTCCTCTGCACTGCTCCAGGCGCAATCTACAAACGTCGTGAAAAGGCCTTGCGGGTTGGGACGGGGCCTTGCTCCAGTCAGCATCCGCCAAGCGTGAGCCATCCCACCTACAAAGTATCTTTTCCACGTTTGTGGAGGTCTCCCACCCTGAGCTGGCGACATTTCATCAAGGCGGCTACGAGCCTCCGCGGCAAGGATCCGTACTCCCTCATCGATCTTATGCAGCCGCTCCTCCAGGCAGCATAGGAAATGCCACAACTCCTCGTCCCCAAAGGGAGAATTCTTCATGTATGCGTACATTCTGGGAGCCGTGTGCTCCTTGAGGAACTCTTGGAGGTACGAACTCAGGAGGATGCCGTCCGACATCAGCACCTGAGCTTTTTCGGCGGCCGATTTTCTCTTTGATGATTCGTGGAATGCAATGCGACGGATGTCGTGAAACAAGTTGCCCATTTCGTAGCGGATCCAAGCGTGCGGCGATCCAAAACACCGGGCGAAGAACTCGAGAGCCTTAGCGTGCGCCTTGGGAGCCGAAACTCGGGCGATTAGTTCATCCAAAAAGTCGTCAATGGGCAGCCTTTCCTCCGAGTTTGGCCGCAGACGAGAAACCAACTGCGAAGCCTGGTCCTCAAGGCGAAACGCCACGCAGAGTAAGACTTCTTTGTCGAGGCTGGGATCTGCTCGTTTTGACCGGAACTTGTCGCTGGAAATCGACATGAGGAAAGCCCTTCTGCCGGAGAGATATGTGCGGACCGCTGGGGTCTGCTTGGCAGTAAGCTGAGTCGCGATCGAGGTGCAAGATCAGGAAC
>JBGTEU010000819.1:0-5622 GCA_041747595.1 Bythopirellula sp. | reverse complement strand
CCGACGTTTATGCCGCGTTGGCCTATTATCACGACCACCGTGAGCAAATAGACCAGGATATTCGTGAAGACGAAGAGTTTATCCGCCAGATGAAAACCGCGGGCGACGCCCCGACAGCTTGATCGCCCGTGAGGTGAAGATGTCGATGGCGGAAATTCGCTACTATCTTGACGAGCATATGGATGCCGCCGTTGCTATCGGGCTTCGACGCCGTGGAATCGATGTCACGACGACTGTTGATGCGGGTCTGACAAGTGCCAGTGATCCTGAGCAACTCAACTTTGCATTTGTTGAGCAACGCGTGTTTGTCACTCGGGATCGGCGCATAATCGCCACCGGTGGTCACGGCATGCATCACGCTGGGATTGTCATTGCTCAAAGAGGACGCGGCACCATCGGACCGACCGTACTCGCCTTGGCTCACCTCCACCGTACAATGTCATGTGAAGAGATGAAAGGTCGCGTGGAATACTTGTGAGTCTGTCGACTTGCTTCACTTCCCCGCAAACGCTTGCTCCGTGATGCGAGCGTAATTCTCAAAGAGATATCCGGCAACATGGCGACGCAGGTCCAAACTCGCAGCCGCTGAGATTAACAACAGCGCGGATGACGGTTCCGGGACGGCGGCAAGTGCCGGGAGGCCGCCAGTTTTACCATAATGGTTCTTGCCAAATCTCAAAGTCGGCGGCGCTACCAGACAGCACTCACAATTTTTCCATCGGAACGACGGCCGGAGTTCTGACCAGCCTGTATCCGCATACTCGCAGATACAACAGACTTCCACAGATAATAGTGGTAGGCACTATCACTATCAGTGTTGCTCCAGCCAGCCTCCACCATCCCCCTTGTGCTGGAGTGTGCCCCGCGCTGATGGCGAGAGAAACTCCAAGCAAAACCGCTAACACGGAAATTGCTGCCATCCGATAACGCACGATTCCAGGGGCGAGTGCTGCCCAGATGGTAGAAACCATTAACAGAGAGAGTGTCGTCATGATTAGCAGGACATGCGCGATAGGTGCAGCGCTGGATTGGGATTCGCCTCTCTCCATTGAAATACGAAACAATGCCATAAAGAACGACCCGGCGGTTGTCATGCCAAGTGCCGTGAACAGGGAATACCTTGTCTGCGCCGAAGCGTCGAGCGGTTCAGGATCAGAAAAGTGCTGAATGATTCCCAGCCAGCGACGTATGCACAGCATCACTCCCGATAAAGCTGCCAGCGTTGCCAATATCTGAATACCATCTCGTATGAAGATCTCAACAAGCTGACTTTCGCCTCCTAAGAGTTTTGTTCCTAGCGCATGCCAAAACGATATGTAAGCCGTTCCTAACAGTGCTGCAAAAATTTTGTTGATTGGCTTTCCATACCCCAGACTGATCCACAAAGCCAACAGCATGATCTGTGCAAAAGGGACCGAAGACACGGCCCAAATGAAAAGTAGCGAGTCTTCGCTGAAGGTGACGAGCCCCATCGTCGCAGGTGCCATCGCGATAACGAGATGCGCCACCAGGAGTACAGTGATTCTCCCAGATGGTAGCGATGGAGCGAAGCTCATGATAACAATCCCGACAGGCCCAGAAAACACACCGGCGAGATTGTAGTTAGGGCTACGCCTCGCGAAAGTCTGCAATCTATCATACGCAGGAAACATCACTACTGCGGAAGGCTCTTTGCCGTCGAAGCATTCACCTGGGTAGTGGTAGTGCCCTCAGGCCGTAGTGAGACACTAAGGGTGGCCTTCCAGCGTTATTATCGGTTGTTTATAATGAGAGTATTGCTTCTGTTTCCATTATGTAAATGCCATCGTGAGCCGTTAAATGTTAAGTTCATTCGAAGGTATCTATCGCCAGGGCAAAGTTGAATTGCTTGAATCCCCACCTGCTGACATTGAAGGGAAGGTGATCGTCACATTTCTCAATGGTGGTGCAATCGATCTGGCGAAACACGGCATCGACGAACAGCAAGCCTCAGATTTAAGACACCGGTTGCAGGCATTTGCCGACGATTGGGACCGACCGGAAATGGACGTCTACGATGCGATTTAGTCGAGGCGATGTCGTACTGGTCTTTTATCCAGATTCAAACTTGCGAACTGCGAAGCGCCGTCCCGCCCTGATTGTGCAAGCCAACGATCTGCAAACCGGCTTGTCTCAAGTCATTTTGGCGATGATCTCGAGCAATCTCGCTCGCGCAGGGCATCCCAGTCGGATTTCTATTTTACAATCGTCCCTCGAAGGTCAGCAAATGGGATTGCGGACCGATTCGATTGTCATGACGGACAATCTCGCAACTGTGGCCGATGCCGAAGTTGATCGTCGTCTCGGCCACATGCCTGATCTCAATGCCGTTGACAATGCATTGCGACACACGCTTGGCCTACAATAGAATTAGTTGCCGATGCCACACTACTTCCACGCAAACTCTTGCCCCGTGATCTGCTGGAACGCTTCGATATATTTTTCGCGGGTTCGCTCCACCACTTCCGCGGGTAATTCGGGTGGGTCGCTTTCTTTGTCCCAACCGCTCTTGGTGAGCCAATCTCGGACAAATTGCTTGTCGAACGAGGGCTGTGCGTGACCCGGTTCGTATTGGTCGGCCGGCCAGAAGCGCGAACTATCGGGCGTGAGGACTTCATCGATGAGAATCGTCTCGCCATCGACGACGCCGAATTCAAATTTCGTGTCGGCGACGATGATGCCTTTCTTGTGAGCATAGGCCGCACCTTCTTGATAGATCTCGATGCTGAGCGTGCGCAGTTGTTCGCTCAGTTCCTTGCCCACGATGTCGCACATTTGCGGGTAGGTAATGTTTTCGTCGTGGTCCCCCTGGGCGGCCTTCGTGGCGGGGGAAAAAATCATCGACGGGAATCGGGCCGATTCCTGGATTCCCGTCGGCAATTCGATGCCGCACACCTTGCCGTACGCGTTGTATTCCCTCCAGGCGGAACCGGAAATAAATCCGCGCACGACGCACTCAATCGGAATGACTTGGGTCTTGCGAACCAAAATCGTGCGTCCCGCGAGTTCGTCGAGATTCACCCCGGCGGGCAAATTCATTTTGCTCACGTCGCTTTCCAAGAGGTGATTGGCCACGCCCAGGTGCTCGAACCAAAAATTGCTCAACTGCGTCAGCACCCGGCCCTTGTCGGGAATCCCCGTCGGCAAGACCCAATCAAAAGCACTGATGCGGTCGGTGCTCACCAGTAAAAGCTGCTCGCCCAGGTCATACACGTCGCGGACTTTGCCACGCGTGACCGGCAGGCCAGGGAGATTCGTTTCCAAGAGTGGCGTATTGGTCATGGATCGTCCAACTACATATCGAGAACAGATTGACAAGCGTAACGCACGGCGGCTCCCGCTTGCCCTCAGAAATATCGCTTACTTAAAAATATAGCGGGTTATCACCGCATCAGGCAGCCCCTCAACTTTCCTCGGGTGCCATCCCGCTCAGCAGGAATAATTGTTAAACTAAGCGATTACCTCCGATGCCCGCCCAGCACCCCTATCCGTTTCCAGCACCGAAAGTCCGCCATATGGGACAGATGCGATTTCGACTGCACGACAAAAGTCGCATTCCCGAGGGTGGATTGGAGCGCATCTATGTTGCCGGCTCTGAGGAAATTCCTTGGACAACCCGCGCGAGTTGGCAGGGGGCTGAGCTCGTTGTAGAACGCTCGGTCAACGATTCGGGGAGCGTCTACGTGCCCTGGCTGGTCGATGGCCAGGGACACTGTTTCCTGGCGACCGCCACTCTCATGGAACGGCAGCTTCCCTACGTGCTCGAGGTGGAGCTCGCCCGCGGATTGATCCAACGGATTCGCAATCGACTGTTCATTTGGGAATGGTTGGGGATGAACACGCCCGACGAGCTCAACACGCAACTCGCCGAGGCGACGCGCAACTTCTCTCGTGCGGCCACGGGACAAAAAGATTTGGTGCAAGCCGCCGAATTCGCCAATCTGGCAATCTCCCAAGCGCTCAAGATGTCGGAAGAGATGGTCGAGGCCTACGCTCGACAAGCGACCACATCGCGGATGCAGCAAACCCCCGTGTCGACTTTGTTGGGGGTCGCGCTTGGCCCCAAGCTTCCCAGTGTGGAGATCCGTCGTAAGTTGGTCGAGGCTTGCAACATCATCCAAATTCCCATCGGGTGGCGAGCTATCGAACAGCGGGAAGGTAAACGTAATTGGAAACACACCGACGAGCAACTCGCCTGGTGCCAACAGGCAGGACTTAAAGTTTCTGCCGGCCCGTTGCTGCAAATGGATGATCGGGGGATTCCCGATTGGATGGTGTTGTGGGACGGAGATTTCGATAATCTCATGAAGTTGTTCCTCGACCACGTGCAGGCCGTCGTTTCGCGCTACGCCGGTCGCGTGCATTTGTGGCAAGTCGCCTCGCGTGTGAACACGGGCAAACTGCTTTCTCTGGAAGAAGAACAGCGCCTGCATCTGGTGGCCCATGCCCTCGATTTGGTACGGCGGTTGGATCCGCGGACGCCGACGGTCGTGTCGTTCGATCAGCCGTGGGCGGAATACTTGGCCGGCAAAGGCGAAGATTTGGCCCCCTCGCATTATGCCGATGCCCTGGTTCGCGCGGACTTGGGAATCTCGGGATTCGCGCTGGAAATCAATGCGGGCTTCCATCCCGGAGGAAGCGTCCACCGTCCCACGTTTGAATGGGGACGGCTGTTGGATCAATGGAGTTTGTGGGGACTGCCATTGATGATTAGTCTCTCGACGGCGAGCAACACGACGCGCGATCCGTCGGCTCGCAAAAATATCGACGTGAGTTTGCCCACCGGCATGGAGGGGACGGAACACGATCCCCAGCGCCACTGGGCCGGCGGAGTTTTGCCGATGCTCTTGGCCCGTTCCGCCGTGCAGGTTGTGCTGTGGAATCAGCTTTCCGACGGCGAACCGCACGAATTCCCCCACGCGGGACTGTTCGACGCTCAGCAACAACCCAAGCCGACGCTCAGCCTGATGCGTGATCTGCGCAAGTCGCTGTTATAGTTCTTCACGAACCGAGCCGGGTTGCGTTGGCCAGCCGGGTACGTCAGTGCCCGAATTGCTTCCGGAGTTTCTGGAAAGAGTCACCACGAATCGAACGAACCACACGAATCGGCAGATGAAATGCATTGTTACTCAACCAGCAGGGGCGCCCTAAAAATGAACGGAATTCCAACTTATCGGAGGCGAGGTGGCGAGCGTAGCCGCATCGGCGGCAGGAGTTGTCGCGCTTCCGCAATGCATTGAGTAATCTCGGTTAATCTCTACCGCTACAAGCAACAACAGTCTGATCCGCGCAAATCCGCCAAATCGCCACCAGTAGCCGAAATCCTTGGAGGCTAATGGCGGTTCGACATGATGCACGAACGCATACCGTGGCCGGAGGAGAAGTTTCCTCAGTTTGATTATGCGATTCGCTGCCGCGAACTGCGATAGGTGTGGACGACCGCTGCAAGTTAGGACGATCGATTAAGAGCCTATCCGAGAACCTTTGCGGCGCGTAATGCGGTGAGAGCGAACTGAAGATGCAAGAAGGCGAGATAGTTGGCGACTTTCTTTTCCCAGCGGATCAAGAGCCGTCGTGCGCGGTTGGTCCAGGAGTGGGTCCGCT
>JBGTEU010000818.1:0-7010 GCA_041747595.1 Bythopirellula sp. | reverse complement strand
GAGGAATTGCGTCCTCTTCTGGCCGAAGCGGCGCGGAGCCTCGATCCCCAGGCGCGTTGGGCAGGGGATAGTTTGTCGCTCCCCACGGTCGGCGTGCAGTTGCATTTGGAAAGCTTCGAGGTCATGCGGCATGTGTCGCTGGTGGCGAGCGGCGCGAAACAAAACCTCGCCACGTGGCGACAATTGGGATCGCTCTTGAGTGCCAAGCTCGAACACCTGTCGGTCGATGCCAATCCCCGTTGGCTCGGCATCGTGCTGTTCGCGATTGCTTTGCTCGGCACGAGCTTCATCCACATGCTCAACCATCCGCAGCAAATCGCCCAAGCGATGCAAGAAATCTTTTCGTATTGAGCCGAGCGACCGGATCGTTTCCAGCCAGTGCAAGAGCCCATTCTTGTGCGCATGCGCGGAATTCTCATTTCAAGACGGCCAACTTGGTCAAGACGGTCAAGACGGTCAACTTGGCGGCGCGTTATTTACTCGTCCTCGTCTTTGCGTTTTTTCTCCCAAGGGGCCAAAGTTCGTCGAAGGGGACGCAATTTGCCGAAGGGGTCAATGTTTTGGAGGGATCAACTGAGGCCGCCGAGCTGGCGAGGAGTGGAGGCCGAAGGCGATAGTCTTCATTTCAAGGCGGAGGGAGGAAGGGGGAAAGCCGTGTCGGCGCGCACCGGTAGCGCATTTATTTTATGCTAGGAACTGACGCAACCCGACTCGCCTCTGGCTGATGGCTGAAAGCTGAGGGCTAATAGCTCATTTCAATTGTCAAAGAACGCACCGTCGAGCGCTCGCTGAGTTCCAACGGCAATCGCTTCCTATTGTCGTGATTTTTATCCCGGCCGCCACAATTGTTTTTGGCCGCGCGCAGGATTCTGTTGACGCCGAGGCACGGAGAAGGCGGAGTGGGAAAAACTCTCTTGGCCAAGAATGACGTATTTATAGTTTATAGAGCCACGGATCGACCCAGCGCGGCCGGTAGCCGCAACCAAAATCTGTGTTTCATCCGTGGCTCAATTCTGTTTTGGTGTTTCTGTTCGTCGCGGTATACTACGTGGAACGCTCGCCACTCGTTCCGGCGCATGTTTAGATGACCGAAGGCCTTTCAATCCACCAAGCCGATCCTCGTGATGAATCGGCCGCCACGCTGATCCGTGCGTTAGCCGATGAGGAAGCTGTGCGTTATTCCGACCTCGGCCCGGACACCTTCGATTCGTTCGGACCCAGCGACGTGCTTACGAGTCGCAGCGCCTTTGTGATCGCGCATCTGGAAGGTGAGCCGGTGGGCTGCGGTGCACTGCGGCAGATGTGTCCCGACTCGGCGGAGGTCAACCGTATGTATGTCCTCCCTACCGCTCGCCGCCGGGGCGTCGCGCGAGCGATCCTGGGGGAGTTGGAACGCCGGGCCGCAGAGTTTGGCTACCGCACCATCCGCGCAGAGACCGGGGATCGGCAACCCGAGGCGATTGCGCTTTACGAGAGTTTCGGCTTTCTCCGGACTTCTCCCTTTGGCTCCCATGCAGAGGACCCAGTCAGTATTTTCTTTGAGAAACTGCTCTCCAGATGACTCAACTAACGTCGCCTTACGCGGCACAGTGAGTCCCGGCATCGGGACGATGCCGGCTAACCTCATTTTGCTGCCGGCGTTTCTTGCAGATGAAACACCACCCGAAACGCCCCGTAGCCGGCGGCGATTTTGTCGGCGTAAAGCGCGTCGAGTTCCGCGCGCAGTGCATCCGCCGTGGGGAAGCCGTCGGGGATTGCGTCGGCGTCGGTGAGTTCGGCGATATTCACTTCTTCGACGCGGTCGATGGTGACGTAGCCAGCGCCGGGGATGTAGCTCCGCTGGCCGTCGCGCATCATGCGGTGCTTCCAGAGGCGGATGGTCTGCGTCTTTTCGCCGGCGCGGATCGCGGGGAGGAATTTTTTCTTGAATAGCAGCATGAGGCCTATAGTAACCACCGGCGAGCGGGGGACGTAAGTCCCCTGCAATGCCTCTGCAAGTCCCCTGCAATCCCCTGCAATGATGCGCGAGGCTTACGCCTCCCGCTCGCCTGGGTGTGTCCAACGCTGACGAGCCATTTTTCCCGTGGAATCAAGCGGTTTCCCCGCGGCGAGTCCCCTTGCGTAGCGTGGCCAGCGGCCTATAATTCGGAGATTGTTTGCGTGGAGGCACTTAAGCTAACGGGCTGTGCTCTCCGCGAGACCAAGTCGCGGGTGTAGCTCAGTTGGTAGAGCACGACGTTGCCAACGTCGTTGTCGTCGGTTCGAACCCGATCACCCGCTCTGCGTTTATTGAGACAAGCCAAACTTCCTGAGTACAGGAAGATTTGTTTGTCTTATTTAAGTGTCATCAAGCCGGTTTTATGAACACAAAACGCTCGGTTTGAAAGACAGTTAGTTCACATGCTGAGCCCGCCCCGAATTTTCCCGTTAATTTGGGAAAAGACTCAGGTTGCGGGCTTTGATTTTTTTCGGAGGCGGCCCTGAATTTCAGGGCAATTCCAGAACACGACCAGGCTGAAAGTAAGATGGCAAAGAAGCAAGAGAACGACGAAGTCGAATCCGACACCCTGACCGCCGAAGTTGAAAACGAAGGTGGCGAGGAAGAAGCCCAACCGCTCAGTCTCGAAGTCAAGATCGAGAGTCCCAGCGCCTGCGAACGGCACGTCACCGTGACGGTTTCCCGCGAGGACATCGACCGTTACCTCAACGATGCGTACAGCGAGTTGATGCCGTCGGCCAATGTGCCGGGCTTCCGGATCGGCCGGGCACCTCGCAAGCTTGTGGAAAGCAAGTTCCGTAAGGAAATCGGCGAACGGATCAAGGGTTCGTTGCTTCTCGACAGCTTGAGTCAGATCAGCGACGAACAGCAGTTTACCGCCATCAGCGAACCGGACCTGAATCTCGATAGTGTCGAAGTCCCCGAAGAAGGGCCGATGACTTTTGAGTTCGATATCGAAGTTCGTCCCGAATTCGCAATGCCCAAATGGAAGGGCGCCAAGCTCGAACGGCCTGTCCGCGAGTTCAAGCCCGCCGATGTGGAAGCGCATCTAGAGAAGATGCTGACCCGCTTCGGTCAATTGGTTCCGTTTGATGGTGCCGCAGGCGAGGGCGATTTCCTCACGGTGAACATCACCACGTCCAGCAACGGCGAACAATTGGAAATGGACGAGGAGCGGGTGCTGCGCATTCGCCCGACCCTGAGCTTCCGCGACGGACAGATTACCGGCTTCGACAAGCTGATGGCTGGCGCGAAAGCCGGCGATAGCCGTAGTGCTGAAGTCGAGCTCACCCAGGACGCCCCCAACGAGGCGTTACGCGGCAAGAAGGTGAAGGTCGACTTTGAGGTGTTGGAAGTCAAGAAGCTCAAGCTGCCGGAGCTCACCGAGGATTTCCTCGCTGAAATGGGCGGTTTCAAGAGCGAAGGCGAGCTCAAGGACGCGATTCAGGCCAACCTGCAACGTCAGTTGGAATACGATCAACAACAGAAGGTTCGCTCCCAGATTTCGGCTCTCCTTACCGAGTCGGCCGACTGGGAACTGCCACCCGGATTGCTCAAGCGGCAAAGCGCTCGGGAACTCGAACGCACGGTCATGGAACTTCGTCGTGCGGGCTTCAGCGAGGCCGAAATTCGTGCTCGCGAGAACATGCTTCGTCAGAACAGTGCCTCGGCAACGGCTCGTAGTTTGAAGGAGCACTTCATTCTGGAACGGATCGCCGAAGAAGAAAAGATCGAGGCCGAAGAGGGCGATTTCGAGAAGGAAATCTTCCTGATGGCCATGCAAAGCGGCGAATCGCCCCGCCGGGTGCGTGCTCAAATCGAAAAGCGCGGCCTGATGGACGTTTTGCAGAACCAGATCATCGAACGCAAGGTTTTGGAGTTGGTGCAGAATAACGCCAAGTTCACCGACAAGCCGTACGAACCAGAAAAACTGGATGTCGAGGCAATTCACCTGGCAGCTGGCGGCGGCGACGCGGCGGCTTCGATTCCCGAAGCCAAGGAAGCTGTGGACGAAGGCAGCGAGGCATGATTTGCCTTGGCCAACGGTCAAGGAATAATTTGGGGTAACCACCGAAGGCTCCCGCCCTCGGCTATCAAGGGTAGGAGAGCTTACCCCCATGAAGGAGTAGATAATGAGATTCGACGCTTCGATGGCTGTTCCGCCACATATTGATCCGCAATTGGCTGCGGCCATGCGTGATTATCAACGCCAGCGGCAAATGACGCTTGGCGACCTGCTGCTGGAAAACCGCGTCATCTTCTTGCAAGGCGAGATTTACGATGGCAATGCCAACGAGCTTGTCATGAAGCTGCTGTACTTGCAGAGCGAAAATCGCCGCAAGGACATTCACTTCTACATCAACTCGCCGGGCGGTAGCGTCACTTCGACCCTGGCGATTTACGACACGATGCAGATGATCTCGTGCCCCGTGGCAACCTATTGCGTCGGTCTTGCCGCTAGCGGTGGGGCGGTGCTCTTGGCCGGTGGCGAAAAGGGCAAGCGATTCTCGCTCAAGCATGCCAAGGTGATGATTCATCAACCCCACGGCGGCGTCGGCGGGCAGGTGTCCGACATCGAAATTCAAGCCAACGAGATCGTCAAGACCCGCGAGCTCCTGAACCGCATTATGGCGGATCACTGCGGCAAAACTGTTGAACAGATTCACAAGGCGTGTGATCGCGACTACTACATGACTTCGGCCGAGGCCAAGGAATTCGGCATCGTCGACGACATTCTGCTCAAGCAACCTGCGCTTGGCGGTGGTCCCGAAGAAGATGATGACGACTGAAATAATTCCCCCTCCCTTGCAGGGAGGGGCTAGGGGAGGGTTGGTTAGCGCTGGTTAAATGACCGACTCATAACTAACGGCATGCCCCCTCCCCGCAGTGCTATATAGAATCTGGCCTCCCCCGAGTACGGGGGGAGGGGGATTTCCAATTCAAATTACCAGCTAGAAATGGATGGCTGTTATGTCGCTGATACCGTTCGTCATTGAAAAGTCTGGCCGCGAAGAGCGGGCCATGGACATCTACAGCCGCCTGCTGAAGGACCGCATCATTCTTCTTGGTTCGGCGATCAACGACGACGTGGCGAATAGCATGGTCGCGCAGCTGTTGTTCTTGCAGTCGGATGATCCGAAAGCCGACATCCATTTGTACATCAATTCGCCGGGCGGCAGCGTGACGGCCGGTATGGCCATTTACGACACGATGCAGTTCGTGTCGTGCGATGTGTCCACTTATTGCCTCGGGCAGTGCGCGTCGATGGGCGCGATTCTGCTGGCGGCGGGGGCCGAGGGGAAACGGCACGCTTTGCCGAACAGCCGGATCATGATCCATCAGCCGTCGGCCGGCATGGAAGGCACGGCGGAGGATATTCTCATTCACGCGACCGAGTACAAGCGGACCAAGGAGCGGTTGAATCGCATTCTGTTCAACCACACGGGCCGCTCGCTCGAGATGATCGACAAAGACACCGACCGCGATAAGTTCATGTCGGCCGAGGAAGCGCTTGAGTACCGGCTGATTGATAAGGTCGTGAGCAGCTTGGCGCCGAATAAAGCGATAGCGTAGCTGGCATAGGTGTTGCTTGTAATTGCGCGGATTGGACTGGTCGCTTAAGCGACCAGTCCCGAGTCGGGCGAGTTATTGAAGTCGGGGCACGCCGCTATCAGTCTCTTCCGCTTGACGTTCTTGGGGCGATTTCGTATTGAATGGCCCGGAAACCGGCGCCGCCCCTATTGCGCTCATCTTTTGGCGTCGGCAAAACGCTTTTCTCCTCGGAACATTTCGTGGCTTATCGTTCGCCATCAACGCGAGTCGGTTGGACTTCGTTCGTCGCGGCGTCGTGCGCAGCACTCGGTTCGCTGCTGATCGCCGGTTGTCAAAGCGGCGCGCAGTACGACCAAGTAGCGCGCGAGATGCGGATGCAAGAAGACCAGTTGTACGCTCTTGAAGATTATCTGGAAGAGTACCAGCGGCTGGTGTGCAAGTACCGCTCGGAAAACGCGGCACTCAAACGCCAGTTGAACGAAAACGGAATTAGTCCCTCGAACGACATGCGGCGCACGAACGACCGAGCGCGGCCGACGCCGGCCGGACCGAACATGGACGCAACACCGCCGACGGACGATGTGACTCCGCCGTTGGAGATTGATTCACCAGACGTGCCGCCTTTGGAAGCGACCACGTCCGATGACTCCAACTCGAAAAAGGGACGTCGTCACTCTCGAGGTCAGGTGAAGTTGGCCAGTGCACAACAGGCCGACATCGAATCGCCAACCGCTCGCGCGCTCGCCTTCGAGCAGATCGATAATACGCCAGTCGCAACCGATGTGTGGTTGCATGGCGAAGTAGTTGCAAACGAAACCGGCGGCGGGCCGCGACTGGTCGTCGAGGTCGAGCCGCTCGACGCGGAAGTCAACGCCATCTAGTTCAACGGTGCATTGTCGTTAATGCTGACGTCGCCGAACGAGAACGGCGGGAAGGCAAGCGTAGCGCGGTGGGACTATCGGCCACAAGACGTGCGCGCGACGGCAGAAGCGGACAACGAGGGCAAGATTCGTTTCCACCTGGAGCTGCCGCCGGAGACGCCGACGTTGGATGGGACTGTGCTTTGGGTGCAGCTTCTTCAACGACGACATGCGAAGGTACTTGCCCACACGCCGATTGTGCTCCACGAGCCCAGCCTGTTCTCTTCGAGATCCGACGATGGAACTGGCAGCGTTTCGCCTTCAATGCTTGGCGCAGATGCGGAATCCGTGCTCGCCTCGACGGATGACAACGCCCCACCAAGCGGGCTTTCCGTCGATGAAGAATCGCAGCCTGAAGTCACAGTCGCGAACACCGGGATTTTTGACGGCGGTTGGACGATCGCCCTGCCCGGTCAACCGGCCGGTATTCCGCAAGGCGAGCACGAGTCGAAAACAGACTGGAAAGCGTCGCTCGAACCGCCGCCCTCCGCGACTGCCAGCAGCACGGCAGCCAAACCGAAGCCGCGCGTTAGTCGGCT
>JBGTEU010000817.1:0-5677 GCA_041747595.1 Bythopirellula sp. | reverse complement strand
GTAGCCTCGGGCGGCACATACAACCTGCCGGGCACGCTGGCGTGGCTGAAATTGATGAATTCGGCAGGATTGGCCCCGCGCGTCGAAGAAACAAGCGCCAGTACCGCAATTAATGAAACCACGAACCGTTGACATAACATGACGAGTGCTCCGCCGTGGACAAAAGAGTGCCGTGAAGAAAGAGTTGTTTTGATCTCAAATCCAACTATTTTTCGTACTTCACTAGCGGCCCTTAACGGTCGAACTCAGGCGGACTTTTGCACCACAAGATATTGTCGCGATTTATCACTCGACCATGCTTTTATTCGCCTAATTTCTTGGCAAATAGCTCTTTCATCGCCTGCCACGATTTCTCGTCGGCTTCTTTGTTGTATTTGATGCCGGGCATGCCGACTTCGTCGGCGGTGGGGACGGTAAAGCTATGCACGGCCCCGGGGTAGGCCACGAATTCGTATTTCACGTCCGCCTCATCAAGCGGCTTTTTGAACGCGGCCACGGCGTCGGGACCGATCATCGGATCGTCGGCCCCGTGGCAGATTAAGAGTTCTGCTTTGATTTGCTCCGTCTCTTCAGGCGTCGCCGCCGGAAGCGCGCCGTGAAAGGTGACGACCGCGTCGAGATCGGCCCCCGAGTAAGCAAGCTGCAACGCCGTGGCCCCGCCGAAGCAGTAACCGATGGCCGCGAGTTTTTCTTTGTCGCACTGGGGTTGTTCTTTCAAGACATCGAGGGCGGCCTGCGCGCGGGTGCGCCACTCGTCGACGTTGGCCCGCACTTCGCCCGCCATTTTGCCGGCGTCGGCAGGATGCTTGGTGGTTTTTCCCTCGCCGTAGATGTCGGCGGCAAAGGCGACGTAGCCGAGCTTGGCCAGTTCTTCGGTGCGGTGACGGGCGTAATCGTCGAGCCCCCACCATTCGTGGACCACCAGCACGCCGGGGCGAGGGCCCTCGATGGCATCATCCCACGCCAGAAAGCCCCGGCACTCAGTGTCGCCCGCCTGGTAGGAAATCGTTTCGGTTTGGATCTCGGCGTGAGCGAGACTAGCGACCAACGCCAACAACAACGATACAGCCAAGTGTCGCACGAACATGGCAGCCTCCGTGGAAAAATGTGATGCATGAATTCCGTGCATTATTAGCTGTGCTGATTGAGAGTGCAACTAAGGCATCGGCACGTAGCTATCGACGGGAATTTGCACGGTCCGCAGCGGCGATACCGAGCCGCGACCGATTTCAGCGACACGCCTCAAAACCGAAGCGTCAAAATATCTCGCGCCGCACTTCTCGCAAATTCCCACGGGCACATCTTCCAAGATCACAAAGTCACTTTTGTGACGGATCGCTTCACGGTCGAGGCGGCGCTCGCGAACCGTACCCGAACAATGCTCACAAGGAAAGTCATACATTGCAGTTCACTTTACTTCATAGACTGTGAGAACTAAGAGATAATCTTCTTTTACAAACTTCACCACAACTCCAACGGGCGTGGCCTGATCGGTTGCGCGACCCTGCATAACGTACAGTGTTCCGCGCGGATCGTTCGTCAGTGTTTGTTCGATTTGGCCAGTAAGAATTGCCGACTCGATATCAAGCACATCGAGTCGATCCTCATTCATCTCATCGGTGGCATGCTCCGTTAGGGCATAACAATGTTCCAGAACGGCGGTGCGGATTCGCTCAAGTTCCTTGCTAGCCATTCTACCACCCATTGCCTGACAACGGCCAATCTTGATTTATTTCGACCTAAAGTATCGCCAAAGTCAACGCTCAGGAAAGCCTAGAATGGAGGCTGTCGAATAGGCATTAGGCGATTATGCAGCCGCAGACCATCATTTTGCGTAAAAGAGGCCGATGCCGGTCGTTGCGATTGTTGCCTAGAATTGATGGGTGGACTCACAACTCTCCTTGAGGTTGCAATTCAATGACTGCGATTCGCGTGAAAACTTTGTTTTTCTGCTTGGCTGTATCAAGTCTCTTCGGCTCGCTGGCAAGGGCGGAAACCATCAACGTCCGCGATTTAGGTGCGGTCGGTGACGGCACGACGCTCGACACCGATGCCGTGCAGAAGGCGCTCGACGATTGCGGCGAGGCGGGGGGCGGCACGGTATTGCTGACCGAGGGGACATACCTTTGCAAGCCCTTGGTGATCCGCACCGATACCACGCTGCGATTGGAAAAGGGGGCGGTGCTCAAGGCGACCGACGGCCCCGCCGACTACGAGCGGCCCGACGAGCCGGGCAAGTTCGATCACTTTCTCACCGGCAAGGATTTAGAGAACGTCACCATCGAAGGAGAGGGCACAATCGACGGCTCCGGCGAAAGGTGGTGGATCCCCGCCGAGGAAGCACGGCAAAAGAAATCGGGTTACACGCTGCCCCGACCGAATCTGATTGTGCTCACGCGAGTAAAAAATCTCACCGTGCGGGGCGTAACGATTCAGAACGCGCCCAAGTTTCATTTTGTGCCGACCGATTGCGAAAACGTACTGATCGAAGATGCGAAATTCTTCGCTCCTGAACGCGCCCCGAATACCGACGCGATCGATCCCAGCATGTGCAGGAACGTCACGATCCGCGGGTGCTATGTCGACGTGGGGGACGATAACGTGGCGGTGAAGAGCGGCAAGCCTCACCCAAATCGCGAGTTCGCCGCCGACACGCTGCTCGTGGAGAATTGCACGTTCAAGCATGGGCATGGCATGTCGATCGGCAGCGAAGTGGTCGGAGGCGTGAAGGACGTGACCGTGCGCAACTGCACGTTCGAAGACACCGACAACGGCATTCGCATTAAAACCGACCGCAAGAGGGGGGGCGCGGTGGTGAATCTGCTCTGCGAAAACATCACGATGAAAAACGTCGCGGGGGCGATCACGATCACTTGTTATTACCCCAAAATTCCCGCGGTGGAAGAACCACAGCCCGTCACGGACACCACGCCCGCCTACAGCAATATCACGATTCGCAATCTAACGGCCACAAGCACCAAGGACGCGGGTTTCATTGTGGGGCTGCCCGAGAGCCCAATTCATAACGTGCTGCTGGAGAACGTGAAGATCCAATCGGAACGCGCTGGCCTCGAAATTCGCCACGTGCGCGGGATCAAGCTCGTAAACGTCGAGATCACACCCGGCAAGGGGGAACCGCTGATTGTAAACGATGCGGAGATCGAGCAGTAATACTCTAGCTGTCATTCCGAAGGAGGCTCGCCGACTGCGGAATCTGGGTTCCTCCATTACACGCAGAAGACAACGTGTACGGGAGTAACCTAGATCCCTCTGGTCGTAGAACTCCCCTCGGGATGACAACTGCCGCGGTTTGACTCCCGTCGCGCGACACTCGATACTTGCAGCATGACAGCCACCGCCACGCAGCGCGAATCGGTGTTTACCGCCCGGGGGATCACCAAGACTTACCACCTGGGCGAGGTGGACGTACACGCGTTGCGGGGCGTGGACCTCGACCTGTTTTCGGGCGAATTTGTCGTTCTATTGGGCCCCTCGGGGAGTGGCAAGAGCACGCTCTTAAATATCCTCGGCGGGCTCGATTCGCCCAGCAGCGGGACGATCACCTATCGCGACCGGCAGCTCACCAGTTTTGACGACGCGGAGCTCACCAAGTACCGCCGGGAACATGTGGGATTCGTCTTCCAGTTTTACAATCTGATCCCCAGTCTCACGGCCCGTGAGAATGTGGCGCTCATCACCGAGATTGCCAAGAACCCGCTGAACCCCACCGATGCGTTGGCCATGGTGAATTTGACTGATCGGATGGATCACTTCCCCGCGCAGATGTCGGGGGGCGAACAGCAGCGGGTGGCAATCGCCCGGGCGGTTGCCAAACGTCCCGCCGTGCTGTTGTGCGACGAACCGACGGGGGCCCTCGACGTTGAGACCGGCATCTTGGTGCTCGACGCGATTCAACGGATCAACCAGGAACTCGGCACCACCACGGCGGTCATCACGCATAATGCCGTCATCGCCGACATGGCCGACCGCGTAATTCACCTTTCCGGCGGGCACATTACGGGCATCGAAGAGAACGCGACGAAAAAAGGAGCGCACGAGTTGACGTGGTGAGGACCTGCGATGCGTTGCATCGCGGCTAATCTTTACACGACTCGCTCCGTCGCGCGGCCGTGAGCGTGTTCATGAGCAGCATCACGCGGGTCAAGGGTCCCACGCCGCCGGGGACCGGGGTAATCGCGTCGGCGACTTCGCTGACGCCCAAGTAATCAACATCGCCCACGAGCCCCGATTCGATGCGATTGATCCCCACGTCGACCACAACGGCGCCAGGTTTCACCATGTCGGCCTTGATAAAGTTGGGTTTGCCGATGGCGACCACCAAGATGTCGGCGAGTCGCGTTACGGCGGGTAAATGGGCCGTGCGACTGTGGCAGAGCGTGACCGTGGCGTCGGCCCCCTTTTGGGCGAGCATGATCGAAAGGGGTTTGCCCACGATGTCGCTCCGCCCCACAATCACCACGTGTTTGCCGGCGATCAGAATGTTGTTGCGCTTCAAAAGTTCGATCACACCGTACGGCGTGCAGGGCAAGAACACGGGTCGGCCTTGCACGAGCCGGCCGACATTCTCCGGATGAAACGCATCAACGTCCTTGGCGGGGCTGACTGATTCGAGAATGGTTTCGGTATCGATTTGCTTGGGCACGGGCAGTTGCACCAAGATCCCGTGAATCTGGGAATCCTTGTTGAGCTCGTCGATGACGGCCAAAAGCTCCGCTTGCGTCGCTTCGGCGGGAAGTTTTTCGAGAACGCTGGCAATGCCGACCTCTTCGCAGTCGCGGCGTTTATTGCGAACGTAAACTTCGCTCGCCGGATCGTCTCCCACCAACACGGCCGCAAGCGTGGGGGTGACGCCCGATTCTTTGTGAAAGGCGGCGACCTCGTCGGCCAGTTCGCGACGGATTTGTTGGGCCAGGTTTTTTCCGTCGAGGATTTGAGCGGGCATGGTAATGATGTTAGCCGCAGGCGGTAGCCGGCGGTTGTCCAGGGTTTGACCGCCGGCTACCGCCTGCGGCTATGAAAAACATGATAGTTAGTCTGCATTGCGAAAAGTGTTTTGAGCGCGGTGCAAGCACCGCGGCTAATTTTAACTGACCACAATCGGCGTGAGCAGGCCCCAGGCGTAAGTTTGGTCGAGGCCCTTCACGATCCAAAGCGTTAGGCACGCATAAAGCGCCGCGGCGACGTCGTCGGCGATCACGCCCCACCCGCCGGGAAGTTTTTCCAAATTTCGCGCGGGCAGTGGCTTGGTGATGTCAAACAGCCGGAACAGCAGCCAGCCCACCCAAAGGACGCGCCAATTGGTGAGCCCGCTCGCCAGATACACAATCGGCAGCACAGCGATTTCGTCGAGCACGATTTCCTGGGGATCGTCGCCGCCGATCATCCGCACCGCCCGCGTACAAATGTTCGTCGCTACGAGTCCAAATGCTAGGGTGGCGACGACTTGCCAGCCGAGGGTCGGCAATTGCATGATGGCCCACGCGAGGGGCAGGCCCAGAAGCCCCCCCACGGTCCCCGGGGCGGGGGTCACCAAGCCAATACCGAAGCCCGTGGCCGTCCATACGGCCAGTCGATCGGTCAGGGAAACAGCATAATTGGGGCGACGTCTCATGCTCGGCATGGTAGACGCCCGCGGGGCCCACTTCAAGCGAGCCAA
>JBGTEU010000816.1:0-2887 GCA_041747595.1 Bythopirellula sp. | reverse complement strand
GAAGAAACCAAAAAGGATGACGAGACTGAGGAATAGTCTCGGCAAACGAACGGATTTTCATGGTCATGCATCGCCAGAATATGTGGATTACAAGCACGCTAGTTGCGCTGGCGTTCTGGGGATCTTCTGTGCCGCTGAGCGTGGCGGACGACGTGACGTCAGCCAGCAACAAGGTGGTTACAGAAAAGCCCGTTTATCCCCTTTCTATAGAAGGACCCCGGCCTAAGCCGATCACTCCCCCCGCCGCAGGCGAGGTCAAGAAATCGATCAAGCGGGGCGTTGACTTTCTTTTAAAAACGCAGCGTAAGTCAGGGGCTTGGGGCAGCCCGGAGACCGGCAAGTATTACCAGATTTGGGCCCCCGTGCCTGGTGCCCATCATGCCTACCGAACGGGAACGTCGGCTCTGGCGGTGATGTCGCTGGTGGAAGCGAGTTCTCTCTTTCCCGGCGAGGAACAAGAAAAGATCGAAGCGGCCATCGACCGTGCGCAGAGGTGGCTGATGGATGAAGGAGGCGATCTGCGGCGCAGCGCGCCCGACATGTACAACAACTACTTCGGTCATGCCTTGTACAACGTGTGGGGGCATGCCTACGCGATTCAAGCGGCGGTGAAACTGCACGCTCGGGCCGCGGGAGATACCGAACTGCAAGCCAAGCTGAAAAAACTCATTGAGTATCACATTCATCGCCTCAAGCAGGATTCGTTTATCAACGGGGGATGGGGATATTATGACGATCCCTTCAGCGACAAATATGGCAACGCCATTAAACCCCGCCGCGCTAAGCAAGAACGGCCTACGGGAAGCTCGATTAGCTTTACGACCGCCACGGTGTTGATTGCGCTCAAGGATGCGGAAAAGTTGGGCATTGAAATTCCCGAAAAACTGACCAAACCCGCGGTCGATTCGATACTCAGGCAGCGTTACCCCGATTTTGCGTATGCCTACGGCGAGTACCTGAAGTACGCGCCGAGGATGGATATCAACCGACCCGGAGGGAGTTTGGGCCGATCGCAGGTGTGCAATTTGGCGCTCCGCTTGTATGGCGATCAATTGGTGACCGACCAAGTTCTCGAAACATGGCTCGACCGGCTCGTTGTCCGTAATGGCTGGCTGAGCATGAGCCGCAAGCGCAACTATCCGGCTCAATCGCCCCATTACGGCGATTTTGGCGTGGCCGGTTATTTCTATTACTACGGCCACTATTACGCGGCGCTGTGCATCGAAGAGTTGCCCCTGGCAAAGCGGCAATTCTACCAAGACCACTTGGCAAATATTCTGTTGCCATTGCAGGAAAGAGACGGCAGCTGGTGGGATTACATTCTCTATGACTATCACCAGCAGTACGGCACGGCGATGGCGGTTTCGACGCTCGTGCGCTGCCTGCACGAAGAGCCGGCTCTGATCGCGCAATAGCGCGCGAATTGCTGCGCATTCTTCCGCGTGATAAAGCATCGCCCCCAAGAAAAATGTGGCTTTCGGGCAACGTGTTCCGGTCGTTTGTTGGCCCCGCGAAACGTGCCGGTGGGGTTGGGAGGAAAGTGTCGTCGGCAGCTTTTCCACCCCCGGCGTTCTCCGAAAAGTGGGGCAGAAATTCTTGCCTTCGGGCCGGCGTTCGATGGCTCTTGAGCTACCTTTGGCTATCTCGCAAGACGAGCGCTCAAGCGGCGCTGGCCGAGTGAGAAAACAGACCCAAAACCGCGAGCAACGAATGCGCGGGCGGGATTGTGGCGGTTGTGCGGGATGGTTTTTCGCAGTGGATATCGGACTCTCCCCAGCGGTCACAACGAACCGTTAGCGTGACCTAGATTTGAATTACTGACGGCGAGAAAAACACGCCTCCCCGCGTGGCGCCCCAGGACAAGACATAACCCTCACCCGCGCAACACGAGTTCGCGGGATTGTGCTCCTGGCAACTCCCCTTGCAACCATTTTTTACACCTTTGTTTTGCTAGACCCAGCAAAAGAGTTCGCCGATGGGCTTCCTAAAGAAATTTTTCCGCAACGTGTTCCACGAGGAACTTGTCTCTCAAGGCACCAGCAGCTTCGAGGTGCTCCGTGAGGATGAGCTTGAAGCGCACATGAAAGTGAGCCGCTATGGCAGCTTTCTGCTCACCGATGCCGTGCGACCTTCTTATGGTTTGGACGTGGTGCCGTCGGCGGGATTCCGTCACGACGTGTACCGCGACGAAGCCGCTCGGCAGGACGTGCCGGTCGTGATGGCCGCCGCCTCGCGAGAACGGTTGTTCGAGACCTTCATGGGACTGTTGGATCCCTTGGGCCCGGTGGTCGACGTGGTGCTGGAAAGCAGCCATCACTATCCCACGGTCAATCAACAAGATTTGTATCGCGAACATATCGACTTGCCGATCTTGCAAAGCATTTTGTGGGAATACGAAGAACTACTCGTGAACGACGGCTGCACGGGGATCGCGGTCCTGAATCCCAGCACGCCCCAGGAAGTGCAATTTGACGAACACAAGCTCTTGATCGTTTACGGAAAAAAACTCACGCCGTTCGAGAGCGTGCTGATCGACTCGGGACTGAACTGCCGCGAAGAGATGCGGTTCATCACCGAAGCGGAACACGTTCACTCGACCAACGACGATTACATCGGAATATTTGAAGAGCTCAAGATGCGTTTGGGAATTGATTCGGGCTATTAAGCCCCGTCTCACAACATATCGCCAAAACCACTTGGTCGCGGCTTTGCAATCGCGCCGGGCCGGTGATTCCCACGAATCATCGGCCTGCTTTTTGCGCGGGAAGTTGTTAGGAATCTTCAACGGCTCAAGCCTCCAAAGGCTCCAGCGACAGCTATTCTCATTTCAAGACGGTCAACTTGGTCAAGACGGTCAAGACGGTCAACTTGGCAGGCACTTTTTTCT
>JBGTEU010000815.1:0-6437 GCA_041747595.1 Bythopirellula sp. | reverse complement strand
AACACGGCCACTCTCTTAGAACGAACCGATCTGCAAGATACAAGGCCGGAACGAGTTTGGCGAGTTCCGCGCTTTACGGGTTCTTTGCCGCTAGTATTGATATGCAGAGCGCACATCCGCCGCGGCGGTTTCTATCCTACTGTCAGGTTTTCAAGAACGGTGCCAAAGGTTTCAGGGAGTAAAGTATCGCGGACGACGAGCTTGATTATCACGATCGTCGAAAGAAATTCCACAACTATTTTTGGCCGCGCCGGATTTTTTAGCGCAGAGTTCGCAGAGGTTTTGGCGAGCGGGATGCGTGAGCTTCCCGATTGCCTCAGCCACGAAAAACACGAAATGGCACAAAAAGGGGGCTTGTGGTGGAATGCGATTGAGCAGGTGACACGGTCGTATATCGGAGTGCCACCCGGCGCGGCCGTAGGCCGGACCGAGTGGAGCGAGTTCCGGCGCATCAGCGATTTCTTGCTTGCTCTAGTTGCCAAGGAACAATGCCGCCCTCACAACGATTCCCCAATCACAACAATTCCGCAATCAACGGGGCTGAAGGCGAATCGCTGAAAGCTGACGGCTTTTTCCCACCATTATCGCGATTTGAAATCGCGCCGCCACAAGTATTTTTGGGCCACCTGCGTTAGCGTTAAAAACACTGGACCTGCATTGCCGGCGCGAGATATACTAGAGGTATGAGCGACACCATACCCGCGATTTACCATGCTGGAGTCTTTCGCCCCCTTGAGCCGGTTAACTGGCCTGAAGGAACTCGCGCAGAGATTACGCTGCCAACTCAAGCGGCGACCACGCCCAATGGTGCGTGGCCTGCTGCCTATTTCGAGCAAACATCGGGGGCACTGGCCGGAGAGAATTTTGAGCGACCGCCGCAAGGCGATCTGCCTCGGCGAGACGACTGGTAATGCCCTACCTGCTCGACACCAATTCTTGGATTCACTATCTCAAACACGCGGAGAGCCCGATCGGTGCGCGGCTCAAGACTTTGCAGCCTAGCGACGTCGTGAGTTGTTCGGTCGTCAAGGCGGAACTGCTGCATGGGGCAGAAAAATATGGCAATCGGGATCGACGTCGAGCGATGGTCCTACAAACACTCAGTCCATTTGCGTCACTCTCCTTCGACGATGCCGCGGCAGAACTGTACGCCGAGCTTCGTCATGCTCTGGAAACTGTCGGCCAGACCATCGGACCCTCCGATCTTTAAATCGCGGCGATCTCGCTGCAACACGGTCTGACGCTTGTCACGAGCAACACGGCTGAATTCTCACGGGTGAAGAACCTGCACGTCGAAGACTGGCTGACAGGCTAGGAGCGACCTATCGCCAACTCGCCTTCTGTATCTCTGGCTGAGAGCTGACCGCTGATAGCCGACAGCCTCCAACCGATGGCTTTTTCCACCATTAACGACGCTAAGGATAAAGTTTGCGATAACCAGCCGATCAAGCCGAGCATCTTGCTGCTTGTCATGCTCTGTGGTGTTTGTGGCGTCTTTGGAGGATTCTGGATTGGTAGCAATCTTAGCAGGGCTGTTATGAGGCGTAGCAACTATCGGCTGCTGCTGGGTTGGTTGGTAGTGCTTTGCTCCCTTGCGTTGACCTAGACTCTTGCCTCGCTTACTTTTAGCCATTCGTAATACCCCGAACCTATAGATTGCCCGTGTCCGTCTTTCATGAACACCAAGTAGCTCCCTTGCCGCATACCAGCTCGGAAAGCGGTCCGCGCCTTGGCTGGCGAAGCGGCGATATAGGCCGCCGTTGGGAACAGTTCACAAACGGACTGGGTTTGATTCCAACGCTTTCCGCTCAATTGCTGCGGCGTTTAGCAGCCCTCACGAGAACACTCCGCGCTCATGTAGAGACATTGCCACCAGCCGCCCCCCTCAATCAATTTGAGGTCCGCAGCCGTTAGGCGAATCTCTAGGCGCTCTGTCTGCCGTTCCTCTGGCGGTTTGGGTGGCCTACCCATTCTTTTGCTTTCCATGCCGATATTGTACGGAACAAAAGTTTCGTTGCAACGTTTCAATTGGCCGCGCGCGACGGAGTGAAAGCGCGGAATGGTTTCCGTAGGGCGGGATGGAGCAAACTGGTTAGCGATGCCAACCCGGTTCGCATCGATTATTATGCAACTGCAGTAACTATCTAACTCATTCTCAGTTGCGAGCTAATTCTTTTAGCACTTCCTTCAAGGGGAGACACAGAATATGGACGCTATTCATGAAATCATTGGTCCCGATTCCCAAGAAATTCTTTGGTGGCAGATGATTTGCCGCGGCACATTCATATTTTTTTATACTCTGCTTTTAATCCGTATCGGGGGCCGCCGCATTTTTGGGAAGTACAGCAGTTTCGATATTGTTTTGGGCATCATCCTGGGCTCGATCATGAGCCGCGCCCTTACTGGAAATGCAAGTTTTTTTCCTACCATGGCTACGGCAGGCGCACTGGTTGCACTTCATTGGATCTTGGCCGAGTTGGCGCGCCGCAGCAACACCTTTGGGTCTGTCGTGAAAGGCACGGAGATACTCATCGTCAAGGAAGGACAGCTCCAAAGGGAGGCCATGCGAAAAATCAATCTCACCGAGAAGGATGTGATGGAAGCGATTCGATCGAACGGGGGAACTCCCGATCTCCACAGAGTAAAGATGGCCTATCAGGAGCGCAATGGAGACGTAAGCGTTTGTCTCGCTGAACACTAATTCTTGGGTGCAAGCCGGCAGTGGCACCCAGGAAAGATTCATGCAGGGGACTTACGTCCCCCGCTCGCCTCGGTTCCCGCCGCGCGCCTTCGCGAAGGCAAGCTCTGCGCGGGAATGACGGGGGGTTGGCTTCCAACCGGCGCATAAAAAAAACCGCTGCCCTCGGATGAAGGCAGCGGTCTTACATTGTGAATCGATTAGAAACCCTCCCCTAGCCCCTCCCGGAGTACCAGGAGGGGGATTTATATCTCACGCCTTGGCGGCGTCGAGGGCGTCTTGCAGGCGCGTCTTGGGTTGGACGCCCACGAAGCGGTCGACGACCTCACCATTCTTGAACACCATGAGAGTTGGAATGCTGCTCACGCCGTAGCTTTGAGCGGATTGAGGGGCATCGTCGACGTTGAGCTTTAGCACTTTGGCGGAACCCGCGTTCTCGCCGGCGAGTTGCTCCACCAGCGGCGCGATCTGACGGCACGGTCCGCACCAAGGGGCCCAAAAGTCCACCAAGACTGGCTCGGAGGATTGAAGAACTTCGGATTCGAAATTCGTGTCGTTGACTTCTGCAATACCCATCAGATTACTTCCTCTATAAGCGGGGCCCGCGGTGAACAACAAAGTCCACTGCTTGCCACTAACACAAAAAAACTCTTTGGCGGTGATTTCCTGCGTATCGTAAAATTCGGCGGATCACGCTTAGTTTTTCCGCCTCAATTGCCAAGCTTGGCGATCAGTCGATTATTGGATTTTCGGGGATGACTGTCAACGAACGGGCGGGAGCATTGCCGAAAAGGCAGCGATGCTCGATACTTGGGGACAATCGACGGCAATTTTGGCCGTGGACATTGTGGATGTTAGCTTCAAGCCTTCTTTGCGGAGAAATTTACACCATGGCCCGAACTCCCAGCACCATGTTGCCGCTAGGCACCCAGGCCCCCGATTTTTCGCTTTTGAATGTTGATAGCCGTACCGTGTCCCTGGGCGATTTTAAGGATGCCCCCGCGCTGTTGGTGATGTTCATCTGCAATCACTGCCCCTATGTGAAGCACGTGGCCGATCATCTTGCCCAGTTGGGCCGCGAATACATGGAGCGCGGCGCGGCGATCGTGGCGATCAATTCCAATGACGTCGCTGCCCACCCGGCCGATTCCCCCGAGCAGATGGTCGCCGAAGCGGAGGAGCGCGGCTATTTGTTTCCCTATCTGTACGACGAGACGCAGGAAGTCGCCAAGGCGTATCACGCCGCCTGTACGCCGGACTTTTTTCTGTTCGATGCCAATCAAAAGCTGGTCTACCGCGGGCAGCTCGATTCAAGCCGGCCTGAGAGTGGCATCCCCGTCACGGGAGCTGATCTGCGTGCGGCGCTCGACGCCGTGCTGGAGGGCAAGAAACCCGCGGAGGAACAAAAAGCCAGCCTCGGCTGCAACATCAAATGGGCACCGGGGAATGAACCGGATTACTTCGGCTGAACTGGCGTCTCGAACAGGGTCTTCAGATTGAGTGTGAAGCCGGGAAGGACTTCGCCACCGTCCAGGGTGTCGCTTTCGTTTAATTCAGTAAACGATTCAGGCGAGGTGTAAGCTACGACTTTGCGAGTCTTAGGATAGACGTACCAGACGGCTCTCGTTCCAGCTTCGAAGTATTCGTTGAGTTTGCGGTTCATTTCCTCACGCGTATTGCTTCGGCTGATGACTTCCACAGCTAGCTCAGGTGCCATGTGCGGTGCGGCGGCCTCGGGAAATCCACTGCTTGCCAAACGCGCATGCGAGATAAACGAGACATCCGGTATTCGAACCTCGTCGGGAAATAGTTGCATCATGCCATCGGGCCCTAATACTATTCCCAAGCCTTTCGCTAGGACATATGAATGTAGCAAGGCAATGAGGTTAACCGCTATTAAAGATTCATAAGCTCCCACGGTTTTCCTCACTAACGTGCCATTGATGAGTTCGCAGAGTTCGTTCTTGTGGTCGTCGAAATTGACCACATCTTCCAAGGTAGCCGTGCCCGGGACCGGATCGGCCACGATCCTCCACAATGGAATCGGCCCTAAACGCTGGAATAGATCTTCCGCTGTCCAATGGTCTGCGTTTGTTTCGGAGTAAGCACCTGCTTTCCTGACTAGGGTGCCGTCGATAAGTTCGCAGAGTTGATCTCTGTGGTCGTCGAATTCGATCACGTCTTCGATGGTCGCCGTGCCCGGTGCCGGATCAAGTATGATGCGGTTCAACGGAATCGGTCCGAATCGCCGGATGAGGTCTTCCGCCGTCCACTGTTCCGCGCTAGGACCGATTACTTGAGCCATGAGAAAGCCTGTTGGTAGGTGGTTCTTTAAGTATACCAGCTAAAGCCGACCGAACCAAATTCGCGTAGCGGATGGCTAAGTTCCAACGAACTCCGGCACGACCAACGTCGGCAATATGCCTTGCTCGTAACCCATCGCCAGGAACCGGGCCACTGCTTCACGTCCTGCCGGGCCGAAATCGAGCGTCCAATCGTTCACATACATGCCGACAAAGCGGTCGGCCTTGGTTCGGTCGAGATCGCGTCCGTATTGCAATGCGTAATCCAGGGCCTCGGCACGGTGGTTGAGACCGTACTGAATGCTAGTAAGCAGCAGTTGCTGCACTTCCTGCATGGTCTTCTCACCAAGATTCTTGCGAATACCATTGGCGCCCAGCGGCAACGGCAATCCCGTGAGCTCTTTCCACCAGACGCCCAGATCGACAATCAGCTTGAGATCGTTATCGGCGTAGGTGAGTTGCCCCTCGTGAATAATCAGGCCGACGTCGAGGGACTGACCTTGATACTCACCGCGACAAACCGCAGGGATGATCTCATCAAAGGGTACGACAACGTGCTGAAAATCTTGCCCCAAACATAAACGCAGGGCGAGAAAAGCACTCGTGAGCTTGCCCGGTATGGCAATGGTCTTGTTTTTTAGTTCTTCGAGAGAACAAGCCTGCCGGGCCACCACCATGGGGCCGTATCCATCGCCCATGCTCGCCCCGCAGTTGCACAGGGCGTAGCGATCGTGCAAAAAGGCGTAGGCGTGGATGCTCAGTGCCGTGAGTTCCAACTCCGAGCGAAAGGCGCGCTGGTTGAGCGTTTCGATATCCACCAGTTCATGCGTGAACATGTAGCGCCCCGTATCGACGCAATCGTTCGTCAGGGCATGGAACATGAAGGCGTCGTCGGGGTCGGGGCTGTGGCCCACGCGTATCAATTGCCTGGTTTCAAGGGTCGACACAAGTGAATCTCCCAGCGGACAGTCGGGTCAAAAGACCGATGATAGGCCCGTCGCTCGTCCGGCGTCAACCGGCGCAGGATCCACGGGAGCTAAAGGTCTGCGCTGGATCAACCGCAGTCCGTTGGTTGAATTCACTTGAGCGGCAATGACTCACGCTTCGAAGGAGAAGCTTTCGCTGGCCAGGGCAGCGTTTAACTTCATATGAGGCGCGATGACCGTCGGCCGGTTGGCCGATTGCGCTTCGAGCTTGTCGCAAGCCAGCTTCCAGGTCTCGCGCTCGAAATCAAGGAGTTTTGCGCAGGTGCTCAGTTTGTCGAGATCCATCGAGAATCGGCTGTTCGCCAATTCTCGGAAGAGAAAAGCGTACTGTTCTTCCAGTGTCTTGGAAATCTCGTTCCCCTGGCCGCATACGCTTCTGACGAGCTCTTCAACGATGTTCATCGCTTTGTCGAGCGCGGCGTCGAACTCACCCCAAAATTCCTTGGCACC
>JBGTEU010000814.1:0-11198 GCA_041747595.1 Bythopirellula sp. | reverse complement strand
CAACGTCGGCACCAACTACAACGGCACCGCCGAAACGATGGCACCCTCGGTCAAATCGGCTGCCAATGGCATGCCCTGGCCGGCGTTTTCACCACGCGCCGAAGAGGAAATCTCGACCGAGGAGCCGATCGCGGCCTTCGTCCAACAGGGCTGGCACCTTTTGCAGAAACTCTATGTCGAGATACCGCTGCCGCAATTTTTGAAAATGATCATTGTTGCCGTAATCATTGTCAACTTGATCCGATCGTTTTCGCTGTGGATGCCTTATGTGATGCCGATGGCGATCACCTATTTCGTTTATCGCGCGGTATGGACGATCGTCGTGCAGCCGGCGAAGCCGCGACAAGTGAAATACTCCCGCGGCGCCGCTTATCCCTACCAGTCGCCCGCCGCACCGCACCCGGGCACTCCGATTGTGCCGGCAGCGCTTGCGGAAACGGCACCGCTCTCGAGAAAAGAAAAGCGTCGCCGCAAGCAAAGTTGGCAACGCCAACTCCGCGAGCAACTAGCCGCCAAACCGCTCCATGAACGTCTGACCGAGCTCATGGGGAGCATGTTCATCGCGGCGGCCGTATCGACCGTGGCCGCGCTGTTAGTCTGCTTGATTGCGGCGGATCCCTTCAGCAAAGAACTGTTTGCCTGGTTGGCCACGGCGGGAACGATTGCCTGTTGGGCGATCATGATCCCGGCGAAGCTCTCCGAAGGAAAAATCGAAGATCAGGCGCCCCTCCGTTTCATTCAACTGCTGTTGGGGGCGATCGTCGGCATCCTGGCCTGGAGCGCGGCAGACTGGTTGATGGTACCGCTGGCTCAATGGAACAGCATGGGGATCACGCCGCACGACAGCGTTATGGGCAACACGGTGGGTCTTTCGACTTTCGGTCCGAAAGAATCCGCGGCCGACGCCATCCGTGAATTACCGCTGCAAATGTTCGCCGCGTACTTCGCGTTTCTGTTCGTGCTCGTGGCGTGGTGGGAACAAACCGAAACGACCCGCGACACTCGCGTGAACATCTGGACCATCGCCTGGTGCGGGCTGGTGGCGTGGCTGCTGCACTTTATCTGGTGGTTCCCGCAACCGTTGGGCTTTTTCTTGGCGGTCATCATGGCCTTCACGCTGCAATTTGCCAGTGCGTGGCTCCCCCCGAGCCGCCGACGGGCCCTTGCAGAGCAAGAGGTGGTCTGATGCAAAGCCTACCTGCAGAACCGGCAATATGGTTGAGATTGGTGATCGTCGTTGGCCTGATTGTGATCGTCGGCGGCCTGATAAGAACTGTCCTACCAGTCTTCAAGGGCAAACACGGCTCGGGGATTGTGTTAGTTATAGCCAGCGTATTTGCTTTGGGGTTACTTTTTTGGTTCGTTGACTCGTTGGGTGTGTTTCGTGCCCCACCAAACGTTAAATGGGCATATGGACCGGATCCCAGCACCCTTCCGACTGAAATTAGAGTCAGCAAAGTTGAAGCTGCCGCCGACCCCACCCTCGAAGCCCTCTGGGATAAGCTCACAAAATCGAAGATCAATCTTGATGGCGAGGCAGATCCGACCCCGCCGGCCGTGGTCGAAGACGAGGCCATTAAAGAGGCCGTCGGCAAAACGTTTGGTCTTGATAATCGAGGGAAGCTTCCCCCAGATTGGGTAATTCATCCTCCCAAAAGAGTTGGCCAAGTTTTACGCGAAACCGTGGCTTCCGACCCCTTTGTCACCGAAGCAGAGTGTCGCCGCCAATTGGAGCGAGAACAGATCCCCCACGTAGTCGCGCGACATATCGGTTATCTTGCGTCCGCAAAGATGGGATATTCCGTGACAATCCCAAGCCCGTTGACCGTAGGCATCGGCCTCGACTACATTTTTCGCGAAATCTGCCGCGACGAATTCACTGGGACGATCGACTCTTCCGTCGGCGAGATGAAGAAAATTCACGTACTCTTGGAATTCAATCCCCACATAGACCAACACTTAACGGAAGCATGGCTACGCACCGAACGCCACGCGCGGCTAGCCTACTTTGGCAGAATTGTAGGGCTGTCGCTCACCGGGCTGGCCTTGGCCTATGGGTTGCTGCGTTTCGACACATGGAGCCAGGGATACTACAGCAAGCAGTTGCTCGTGGGGAGCGTTCTTGCGATAATCGCGGTGGCGGTCGTTTTATTGAAGACTTAATCGGGTGTCGTGCGACCCAATTGTCGCACACTTTTCGAAAGAGCTGATGAGTGATTCCTCTCAAGCCAACGTGTTGCTCGTCGAGGAAATCCGTCGGGGGAAGCCTGCCGCGTGGAACGAATTGATCGCCCAGTACGAGGGGCGGTTGCTCTCGTTCGTTGAGAGCCGTTTGCGTCGCCGGGCAGCGAGCGAAGACGTGGTGCAAGAAACTTTCATCGGGTTTCTTACGAGCCTCCCCAATTACGACCCGCGACGGTCGCTGGAAAGTTGGCTCTTCTCGATTGCGGCCCACAAGCTCACCGATCACCTCCGCCGAGAAGGCCGTCGGCCGGCGCTGCCTCTTTCCTCGGGCGACGGTTCGTCGGGAAATTGGGAACCCGCTGGCCACGACCGCGAGGCGAGCAGCATTGCCCGCAGCGGCGAACGCCGGGGCTTAGAAGAAGAAGCCGTCGCCACGGGGATTGCCGAGCAAATCGAGCGTTGGCAAGCGGCGGGCGACTGGCAGAAAATTCAGTGCATGGAGTTGTTGTTCGTCTTGGGCTGGGGCAATAAACAGGTGGCGGAAGAACTGAAATTGAGCGAGCAGCAGGTCGCCAATTTCAAATTCGATTTTTTGGAGCGATTACGCAAGATCATCCGCACACAGCGTTTGAGCGAGGATGTGTTTCCGGAGTTGCAGGAATAATGCTAAAGTCATTCTGATGGAGCCTTGGTCCGCCGCGGCGGAAAGAATCTGGTTTGCAGTACTTTCAAGCGTGGATAAAGTGTGAAGCAGGAACCCAGATTCCTCTCGTCGCGGAGCTCCGATCGGAATGACAGGAAGATCACTAATGAACCCACCTTTTACCGACGCGGAACTCGCGGCCTATCTCGACGAAGACTTGCCGCAAGAGCGGATGGCGAGCGTCGAGCAAGCGCTCCGCGAAAATAGCACGCTGTGCGAACGGCTTGCGAAGATTGTCGGGCAGCGCGATGCGGGGGTGCATACCGTCGGAGCGATGTGGCGGCGACAGCGACTCAGTTGCCCCAGCCGCGAACAGTTGGGAAGCTTCTTGTTGGACGTGCTGGATGCCGGCCACGCCACCTACGTGCGGTTTCATTTGCGGACTGTCGGCTGTCGCGTATGCAATGCTAGCCTCGCGGATTTGCGCTCGCAACATACGGCACATGATGAGGTAGAGATCGAGACTCGCCGCAAGAAGTATTTCCAATCAAGCGCGGGTTATCTCAGCAGCAAAAGGTAGCTTGCTTCTTCGCGACCTAGACTCGCATTAAATCGCTTCGTCAAGTTCCACCGCCCCCTCAGCGATCTGCTTGTTGGCGACTTTGGTAAGCTCTTTCCGTAAGAGATTTTGTTTCTCATTGAGTGCCGCGCTCGATAGGGGAGCAAGCAATTCGAGCGTCTTCGCGGGACGCTGCAACTCGACGAGGCAAATTTGTGCCAGGCGCAACCGCACGGCGGCCGAGTCGTCGGGAAATTCCTCCAGAAACTTCGCCATCAGCGGTGCCGACTCAGCCCACCTCTTGTGCTTGTGCAAACCGAGGATCAAGCTGAGTTGCTCATTGCGATTGAGTTCGAGCGGCAACTTCAGGTCCTGCAGTTTGCGAATCAACAGCAGTGCCTGCGGTGCTTCATTGATGTGCAAATAGGCCAGGATTTTTCGCTTGGCTTCCTGTGATCTTCTCTGTTGATGGGCGGCGACTGCTTCCGCGGAGGGAGGTGCAAGTTCTGCGGCGGTCGGTTTACCTGCCTCGTCCCGTAGCACCGCAAACAAGTCCCAGTGCTCGCATTCGACGAGTTTGCGTTTCAGCAACACCGTACCCAAGACGCCGCCGATCACGGCTCCCGTAAGGTGCAAGAGGGAACTTGCCGCGTCACTACCGAGCAACATCACCAGGGTCAAGTCAAAGCCCACGTAGATGGCCGAAAGCAATCCGACGGCAACGTCGAACGTGAAAAAATAATAACCGAAAAAGCCAACCATTTTGACTTCGTTCATGGGGGCCCAAATGCACGCCATCGCCATCAGGCCGTAGATTGCCGCCGAGGCGCCGAGCGATCCCGGCCCCGGCGAGGCATGGAGCATGATCGCCTGTTCGAGACCCGACTCCCCCGCACCGATCAACAGGTAACACGCCAGAAAGCGCAACGAGCCAAGCTTCCCTTCGGTCACAAGTCCGAAAGTCCACAGAAAAAACATGTTCCCCAACAGATGGCCAAGCCCCGCGTGGGTGAAGAGCGACAAAAACCACTCGGTGGGATGCAGCCCCTGACCGTACATGAGCACCCAACCATGGAGCGGATCGATTCGACCCGTGAGCATCGCAACGAACACGGCGACATTGATGAGGATCAAGGCGACCGTGGCCTTCGGCCAATGGTAGAGCAGGGCATCGCAACTGACGGGAACAAACATCGGCCGGCTTTCCCCCAGCGAGAGCGGTCCGTGAGGAGTGGAACGAGAACCGCTCACCAGCCGCCATTGTAGCTAGAGCCGCAGCAGTTCAAACGGGGACTGCCAAAAAAGTCGCGGGGGAAAGAGTGCGGAGAGCAGGGCGGCCCGTTTGGGGTCGTCGATACGCAAAAGTCCCCGCTCGATGGCCGCTGGCCACGTGAGATTGCTCAGCAAGAGATTCTGGAAGGTCAGCCCGTCGCAAGTCACGTTCACCTCAGCCGAGGGGAGCGCGTGTTCCAGCCGCACGCTTCGCCGCGTAAACACGAAGCGATAGCGGCGGTCGTCGACCGCGAATCCGATTTCCAGCGGCCGGGGAATCCCCGCTTCCCGCGCACGGCGATAGAGCTGCGGATAGAGCCGCTCGACCCATTTTTCAGGCGAAAGTAGTTTTGCCATCCATTGGCCACCATGCGGAGTGCTGGAGTGCCAACTGCCGCCGGCGGTCACCAACAATTCGTGCAGCGGATCGGTCGGAGGTGTGTGCAGTGAGACGAAATGATGATCGCGGTCAATCGCGTCGCGACATGCCCGGGCCACCAACAAGGGTCGCACACTGGCGTGGCCCGGCAGCGTCATCATTTCGACGATGCACGAATCGCGAACCACGGCATAGCCGACGACGTGCAACCCAGCGGAGTCAGAGGGTTCTTCGGTTTTATGTCGAACGGCGATCAGAACTTGATCGTGCGCTTTGCGACCCACAAGCCACCGCCAAGCATCGTCGCTACGATGGAGCGTACCCCACATCGCCGTGGCAACCTGTTCGTAAACGGGCTGGATCGTCTCAAGCTCGAAATGCCACCACGTGCGAATCTCGATATGGGCGTGACGGTGCTTGCGATGAGCGATCTGCGCGGTAATGTGGGCCAACAGCGCGCGGGTGTTCGCTTGTGTGTGTCCTTGACAGCGGCAAAGGCTCCAACCCCGCGAGGCGAAAAATTCTGGATCCTCGGGACGCGCGAGCGAGAGAATCGCCCCTTCGGCCAGGGCCGTCGCCTCGGCGGTCTCCAACAAGGGCTCCCGGAATCCCGCGGACTGCATTTCCTGCAGGATCACCAAATCACGCAGCGCGGCCACGGGCATCCGCTCGTGATCGAACCAGGCCGACTGCCGTGAGAGCTGCACCTGACCGATCAACTGGCCGTGATGCACGACCAACATGCGGTCGGTCGGTTCGTAAGAAGGTTCATCGAGGCGGCTTTGAAAATCGTCGCCCAGGGGCGTCTGGTAATGTTGCACCAAGAGCGAGAGAATTCGCGAGTGATCCCCCGCGTTACCGACGACGATTTTCGTCGCGGCGTCCAATTCGCGCAAACAAGGATGGTGTGAGCGTGGGGCAAGGCGTACGACGTTCCCCGGCCGCTCGCCCAAAAAGGGCGAGGCGACGTTCGACGCCGTCCGCGAATCAAACTGACGACTCGTCTGTTGGTGCATATCGGCCATCCTTTCCGCTGCGCCAATCCTACGTGGTTGGGAATTGACGGACAAACGCTGTGAAAGCCGTTCGGCGCATCGTGCAATCGCCCCCGTGACCGCACGTTACTTCATGTTTCCGTGTAACTTAAACAATTGCACACGACAAATCCAGCAGTAAAGCGGTCGCAGCGAACAACTTTTTAACTTGTGAAGAATGCTCGCAACAGCCGCGGAGGGAAAAGACAGTAGGCATACTCGCGCGAATTGCGGAGTCGCTGGTTTGCCTCGGCGAGTTTCGCGGCGGCGATTTCTCGTTCTACGATTTCGCGACGCGATTTGAGATAGGGTTGCAAGTTGCGGTTCACTGCGGTGATCGCATGATGGCGCTCGGCGGCATTTCCCTTTGTCTTGGGTTGATTAAGCCAAGATTTTTTTTCGGCGAGTGCTTGCTCCACACGGGACACTTGGGCGGAAGGAATATTCATTTCATTGACGAAACGCTCCGGATGAAAACGCTGCTGGCGTAGCTCCTGCCGCAATTCACGAATAGAACTTCGACGTTCGGGGGGTGAGTCAATCGGCAGCCGCAACGTTCCCGAGACCGTGGCATAGGCTGGCAAACGGAAACCGAAAAATCGGCTGCAGATTTCATCGGTCACCTGATCGTATTTCGCCCCCCCAATGCCGTGGATAAAGAGATCGGCGAGCAGCAGCCGGGCAAATAGCGTCGTGGCGAGTGCGCGGGTGCGGAGCTTAATCCCCTGGGCTTCCCACTCAATCAGCATTTCCATGGCCAGGGCCGATTCGGTGGGCAAAGTTGCGGTAAAACTCTTACGGTCGGAAAGTTCGAGTTGATTACCGAGCAATCGCACAAAAACGCCTTGACGCTGCGGGTCGGCAGGGTTCCACAGCCAAAAGGGCGTTTCGATCCAACCCTCGCTTGCCGCGAGATTCGGCATCGGTTGCGCATGATTTTTGATTCCGTGTGCCGTGCGATAATCGGCGAGGGCCCCGTTGTAAGCATCGCGGAATTCTGCCGCGCGCAAAAACAGCTGCAACGCAAACATGTGGAATGCTTCGCTCCGACATACGTGCGACTGTGGAAGTTCCAATGTTTGGAAGCCCCAATCGAGCTCGAGTTGATGCCGCGCCTGGGACAGGGCTTGCCCCAGGTTGTTGCCACGATCGCCGGCGGCAACCACCGTCGGCCACCAATCTTCAATCAAGGGCTTGGCGACCAGGGATTTGATCGCGGTGGCCACCCGCGCACCGAACGATTTCCACAAATCGTGATCCGCGATCCGTCGTTCCTCGTAGGGCACCTCGCCGGCGGCCTGATCAAACGGCACCATTTCCGCGCGAAGTTCCGTGGGTGAGCCCGTAGGAATGCGAATCGCCGGTGAGCGGCAAAGATCGCTGTCGATGACAAGATTGATCGCCGTGCCGCCACAGGTTTTCGCCAGGCGGGCCGCTTCAAAATTCTTGAGCCATACGCCGGGATGAAAAAATTCGGGTTGGTGTCCCGCGATTATCAGCGGTGCTGTGGAGTCGCGTGGATCATCCACGTCGGCATATTGCCGCGTATGGAAGAGCGCATCCGCGAGAATCGCCTCCCGCGCCGTCGTGGCAATCTCGGCGAGAGAACGCCCGAACCATTCGTGCTTGGCAAGTTCGGGGCGCTGCCGATTGCGAGCGACAATCGCCGGCAATTCCGCCGCGCCAGGGAGACACAAGATTTCCCCATCACCTTGGGGAGTGCGAAATCCCGGGTAGCTGCCCGATGGAGTCATAGACAGTGCTGCACACAGAAATCTTGCGCCGGGGCATCGGTCGTGACGGGTCGGGGAGTCCCCAAGGCCGCGACCGCGCGATCGACAACTTCGCGATAATATTTGAGCCGCAAATCGGCGGCGTCGAGTGCCCCACCGAAGCTGCGCTTCTCGTCCAGATAGATGAGCGGAACCGAAACCTCGGTAATTCGAAGTCCGTGACAAGCCGCCTGCACCCATAATTCGAGCGGCATCGCGTAACCCGTTTCGGTGAGTTGTAGCTTCTTAAGGGCGGCCGCCCGGTACGCCTTGAAACCGCAAAAGGCATCGGTGAGATTCAAACCCAGCCGTTCATTGAGCTCGCGCGTAATCGTGCGATTGATCGACAAGCGGTCGCTGGGGACTTGCTCGGTCGAAGCGGGCGTTTCCAAGTAGCGGCTCCCCGAGGCGATATCGAAATGGCGACAAGCCGCCGCCAGATCGCAAATGCGTTGGGGTTCGTGTTGACCATCGCAATCAATCGTCACGACGAGTTCGTAATGATGCCTGATCGCATAATCGAACGCCGTTTTGAGTGCCGCCCCGTAACCACGATTTTGGGAATGCAACAAGACTTTTACGTCGCTACGCTCGGCAAGCAACTCGCGAGTGCCGTCGGTCGAACCATCGTCGACCACCAACACGTCGGTGGCGTACTTGACCACTTCGTCGAGGACCGCGGTCACATGGTCCGCTTCGTTGAAAACAGGGAGGGCGGTGAGAAAACGGCAAGGTCGGTTGTCGCATTGGCGACTCAGTTGCGGCAGGCTCATGATAGGCGGGAAACTCCGTCGAGTGTCTTGCGGTCCCAGTTCACGACGCGTTTGAAGGACGAATGAGACCGACCCTCAATACGTGTTTTTGCCTGCCTTGGTTCGGAGACAAGCACCTCATTCTAAATGGCATAAGCTCAGGGTCAATTGATGGAAGCACCAATTCCCCGTCGAGCGATTCCTGTTAAACACCGCATCGAAAAGGACTTACATCCGTCGGACGGGGTCAAGTTCGCTACGGCTTGCCCAAACCGAAATACCCTTAAGCAGATCCCCCAAATAATCGGCTAGCGACAGCAGGGCAAAGCGTTCGCTGGCAAAATGCCCCGGCAGCACGAGCGCGACGCCGCGGGCCATCGCTTCGAGACAGGTGTGATAGTTGGTTTCGCCCGTGATGAGACAATCACAGCCGCGCTCGATGGCGGTTTGCAGAAACGATCCGCCACTGCCACACACGATCGCCACGCGGGTCACGGTTTGGTCATCGCTGCCTACGACCTGCAACCGTTGGATACCGAGGAAGTGTTTTACTCGCTCCACCAAATCGGTAAGCGACACGTCTTCCCCGAGTGTACCATACCGGCCAAGCCCCACGTCGTTGTCTGCGCCCGCTTGAGCCACGAGTGGTGCGATTTCTTGCAGATCCAGGCCAATCGCCAAATGTTGATTGATCCCCGCGCGGGCCGAATCAAAAGCCGTGTGTGGGCTGTACACCGCGATGCGAGCGGTGATGAGCTTCAGCAGCAACTGGCCAACCGTGGTGTCGGACGAGATTGTCTTGAGTGCGTGAAACGGGAGCGGATGGTGCGTGACGATCAAGTTCGCGCGGCCTTCCATGGCCTCGGCCACGGTGGTCGGCGTGATCGTTAAACAAGTCATGACGCGCTCGACGGGCCATTGGCGGTCTCCCACCAACAGTCCCACGTTGTCCCAATCCTCCGCGAGGCTTGCAGGGGCAAACTGTTCGAGACATTCAGCAACTGAGCCAACCGTAGCCATGTGTCATCCCATCGAAAAAGCAAAGTCAACCGTTACCGCATGGTAGATTATTTGTGGTCGCTTCGACAAGCGGCCCACGTCGGCTAGTACTCGACCGTAATGCGGTGATTGAGGACGCGGCGCATGCCCCCCTGCTCTTCCACTTTCAGCAGCAACTCTTCGCCCAGCAGCTCATCACCGTCGACATAGGTGTAGGTCTTCGTGTCCCAGCTATTGGTGAGTTGGAAGACCTGCATTCGCTGTTGTCGTCGATTGGCGGTGGGGGTAAACAGCAAGCATTTAAAGTCGATCGGCTTGTTTCCTCGATTGATCATGCGCTGCTCGACCACCAGCGTGCCGTCTTCCTGCAAGCGGGTGTTGAGCTCCACTTCGATCTCTTTGTCGCCGACGTTCATGTCGCGATAGATGCTAAAGCGGTACGGCATTTCGGCGGCGACGTCGAAATTGATACGAATCGGCGTGCTGCCGCTGGTGGCGTCAAAGGGCAAATAAATTTGGAAGGGCCGCTTCACTTTTTCACCGACGGCCAACTTGAAATCGATCTTGTCGGGAACAATTTGCCAACCTTCGGGGCCGACGATTTTCACCGTGCCACCGATTCCTTGTTGGAAGGTGTTCTCAATTTCGATGCTGTTGGCGTGGGCGAGCTCGAACACACTCGGGATGTCGAGTTTTGACAATTTGGCCCCCATCGCCAAACGTGCCACGGATCCGTTCAAACCCGTGACAAATTTGGGAAGCGCGGTCGCTTCAATCAGATGCCGACGATCCCTGAGCAGTATCTTTTCCGAGCGTCCCCACACGTCGATGATGTTGACGTTCTCGCCTAAATAAACGACTTCTTGTCGCGGCTGCTGATTCCAAAGGACCATCACCACGGTGCCGTCCGGTGCTTGAAAGAGGCGATTTTCGCTCCCACCGGAAAACTGGATTTTGCCGAGATACTCCGTCCCGCTTAACAGCGACGCGGTGGTTCTCCAAGGCAACAAGAGATCGCCGGGGGAACCTTGCTCGGTCATCAAGCCCGCATTGTCGTCAAACGGTTTATCGGCAAAAATCGCACTCGCCCCATGGATCTTGGCCGAGAGCATCTGCTGCACAAGGTCCTGGGTCCGCATTTCTAATGAGTATTGATCGCGCGGCAGGGGCTGGACCAATGTCCAGCGAACGACCCCCGGACGGAGGGGCAAGCTCAGGTAGCTTGCCAGCTCATCGCCCGTCAGCGGTGGCTCGGTCGACATCTGCTCGAAATCCCACGTGGGCCGGCTTTGACTGGTATCGGCCTCCAACCACGGCCAGCCGATGCCCAGGCTCACGTCCTGGCCAAAGCGAAACAGCTTGTCGCGCAACTGGCCGACTTCCTTTTCGCAATTCGGAAAATGGGCATAGCTCGTGTCGTCGTCGACTCCCAGTTGCCACCAACGCACTCGCAAAGAGAGCCGCGTGAGCACTTCGTCGAGCGAAGGCAGCCACACCGACGAATCCACGTTCGAGAGCAAGTCGGCGATGCTGGCATCGGAAGGAATTTCCTTGCCAAAATCCAAATCCGCGGGAGGCCGATCGAGCACACCCACCACGTCGAT
>JBGTEU010000813.1:0-14717 GCA_041747595.1 Bythopirellula sp. | reverse complement strand
GGACAAAGCTCTTAATTTTGGCTTTTTGGCGCGGTACTTAAAATTCGGGACAATATTCCCGCCCGAGCTGGCGCATGGATTAGCCGACCACATTGGGACCATCAGAGAACGGTCGCATGGAATTCTTCTCACCCCGAAGCCGATGTCAGCACCCATTCCGCGGTCAGCGGATTCCGTGCCGCCATCAGCTCAGGGGAACTTGTGTAGTGCCGCACGGGCACCAAACTCGCCGCCGCTTTCAAGAGGATTTGAGGTTCGTCGAACGGCCAGGGTTTGAATAAAATCCGGCACGGCTTGCCGTCTGCCAATTGAAACTCCGGTCGAATCTCACGGACCAACGTCCAGTTCTCGACATTGAGAAACGGATGGGGGCAATCGCTGCCTTGCTCGCCTTTCACGGGATATTGCGAACAAGGCCACAGACTGAGAATGTCGAAGAGCTGCAACCACTTGAGCGCCTCGCCGGCGAGTTCCGCCGTGTGGAGCAATTTGTTGCGAGAATACCAATTCGTGAACCACTCGCTTCGACGAGTCGCGAGGTCACGAAGCCAACTCCGTGCGTGTGCTTCGGTAGCATGATGACCAACGGTCGCCAACAAGGCACTAAAATGCCCCGCCACAACCCAAGCGGCGAGTTCGCCAATTTCCAGTGCCGACTCAATGGAACGCGACCAGATCTCGAGCGATTCGTCGAGCGGAAGTTCCAGAAACGAAAGGGGTCGCCCCCATTCCGAGTCAAGCCGCGGCTGGATTTCCCATTCCCGCCAACCGTCGTCATGATGGGTGATCGCCTGCAGCAGTTCGTGTCGCACGTCCGTGAGCGAGTTCCTCGAACCGCCGAAACGCGTGATGCATCGCCCGGCCAACTCGCCGCTCAGCCGGGCGTGTTCGACCTGCGAGATCAAAAGCCATTGCGGCACGCCGTCGGCAAATCGTACCTCACGGCGGATCATGATCGTCTCCGGGAAGAGAAAATGACGGTCTACTTAATGCCGGCAAATAAATCCGCGACTGCGCATTCAAATCCCGGAACAACCGAGTTGCCCGTGAGTTTATCTTTTTCCGTGAGAACATGAATATCGTCGAGCGACCGATAGACCGTCACGGTACGACCACCAGGATAGACGACCCACGCCAATTGAGTTCCCGCGGCCAGCCAGGATCGAACCTTGGAATCGACTTCCTCGGCCGTGTCGCCGGGCGAAACAACCTCCACGGCGAGCGCCGGCGCCTCGGGAAAATAACCCGTTGGCATGCCACAGCGGATGAGTTGTTCTTTGGTCAAAAATGATGCATCTGGTGCCCGAACTGTGTCAGGATCACGACTTAGAAGAAAACCCGTCTCAGCAGCGAACACAGCGCCGAGATCATTGGATTCAACATACTGCCCTAATCGCCAACCTAGTTTGTGACCGACGTAACCGTGTTGAGAACCAGGTGGCGCCATTTGGTGCAACTCCCCTTCGACGAGTTCGTACCGGTAGCCATCTTCCGGCATGCGGATCAACTCTTCAGCGGTCATGGTGCGCAGGGCGGTACTCATAACCCTTATTCTATCACGCCAAACTATGAGAGGAAAACACGAACTCAAACGTCTACACCGCAACGTAATAGCTGGCGAATTTGCCAATGGACTCGGGTTTGATCTTCGAAGCCTGACCAGCTTGTCCGAAGGCTACCATGCGGTCGATGCAGACTTGCTTCATCGCGTCACGGGCCGGTTTCAGGTAATCGCGCGGATCAAACTTTTCCGGCGATTCCACAAAGACCTTGCGAATCGCACCGGTGATCGCCAAGCGATTGTCGGTGTCGACATTGATTTTCCGCACGCCGTGCTTGATGCCGCGCTGAATTTCTTCGACCGGCACGCCCCACGTTTGCTTGAGCTTACCGCCGTACTTGTTGATGATGTCCTGCAAGTCTTGCGGCACGCTGCTCGAACCGTGCATCACGAGATGGCAGTTCGGCAAACGGCGGTGAATCTCTTCAATGCGGTCCATCGCCAGCACCGAGCCAGTCGGCTTGCTCGTGAATTTGTAAGCACCATGGCTTGTACCGATAGCCACGGCCAAGGCATCGACCCCCGTTTCGGCGACGAATCGCTCGGCCTCGTCGGGATCGGTCAGCAACTGATCGTGCGACAATGCGCCGGTCGCCCCATGGCCGTCTTCCTGCTCGCCTTCTCCCGATTCAAGCGAACCGAGACAGCCCAATTCCCCCTCAACGGAAACTCCCTGGGAATGAGCCAATTCAACCACTTCCTTGGTAACCCGCACATTGTATTCGTAACTGGCGGGCGTCTTTCCGTCGGCCTCAAGCGAACCATCCATCATCACGCTGGTAAAACCATTCTCGATTGCGCTCTTACAAGTCGCCGGACTATTGCCATGGTCTTGGTGCATGACGATGGGAATCTCGGGATACAACTCGGCCGCCGCGAGCATTAAGTGTCGCAGGTAGTTGTCCTGCGAGTACGAGCGGGCGCCACGGCTGGCCTGTACAATCACGGGGGAATTGGTGTCCTTGGCGGCTTCCATGATCGCCTGGATTTGCTCCATGTTGTTTACATTGAAGGCGGCCAAGCCGTAATTGTTCTCGGCGGCATGATCCAACAGCAATCGCATGGGTACCAATGGCATGGCGGGGACTCCTTGATCTAAGAAATGCACTTATTTTGTGTCTGGCGGGTTCAATTGAACAGAAGCTGCATTGTACCAATTTTGGTGCGGCTCGCGGAGGGGCCAGAAAGCCCTTGAGAAAACAACTGCCAACCCGCGATTACTCGGTCGACACAGAAACATCCGCTAAGATTTCGCTATCCGGAATTTGCAGAACCCGAATGAGAACCAACTTTTGCTCGGCCACCTCGGCGCGACGCTCAGCATGAAACACATTCCCCAGGCTCCCTGGGGCGTCGGAAATGTTCGTGACAAGCAGCATTTCCCCCGGGGCCAAACCGACGCGCATTTTCATTTCGTCGAACACCTTGCGCTCCCGCGAGGGGGTCACGACAAAAATCCCCTGATCGCTCCCCCCGTAGCGATTGCGCATTTCTCCGAACTGAAGCTCGGGGATCAATTGCACTTCCACCCGTTGGCCCGGCACGGCCTCGGCTCGCAGCGAATAGACCCCCTGCACTTCTTGGTAACTTTTTCCTTGCAAGCCGCTCTCGGTATTGAGCAGCACGTTCACCGCCCCTTGCACTTCGGAGGCTTGAATCGTAACGGGTTCGTTGCGTTTGATCTGCAACACACGCCGCGTCACTTTAGGAGTCGCCGATTGGTCGGTGATGACCCGATCTGGCGACTCTTCGGTTATCTCGCTTTGCAGATTGAGTGAACGTGCGAGCGCATCAGGAAGTGCTCCTCCAATCACGCCCGCGCGAATCCCGTTGCTCACCAGTCGATTGCGAAGCGCCAGTTCTAAACGCTGCTCATCGGCCCCCTGCCATAATTCCTTCGCGAGTTGCTTGTCGTCCGCGGGCACGCGAACTTGAAAGATTTCGAGCGTCACACAATTCGGCCCCGAACGTACTCCCTTCAGAATCGACTGCGGAGTGCTCACCGTCGCTGTGGTAAGCACGACTCCGCAACCGGAGAGTCCGGGCAGCCAGCTTACGAGTAACGCTGACAAAATGCCGCGCATAAATCGCGAATCGTATTGTTGACGAAGAGACATACGGACACGTGCCGGCAGTGTACCGGGCAGACAGTCAGCAAAAGGGCGGAAGAGGCGGGAACTTTACGAACCCTCCATCGCCCCGTCAACGGGAACGAGCCATTGCTAGCAGCCTCCTACCGCCGTACGAGCTTCGGCGACCGCCAGCGGGTTCCGAGCACACGGCCATGTTCGGCAACAAGTTCCGTAAAATTCAGCGAAAGAAACTCGTACAGATGGTGGGGCGGATTGCAGGCGAGCCAAGTTTGTGCCAACCGCATCATTCGGGCATCGTAACTTTGTTGCGACGGGCCATGCGCGTAGCAGCGTCCCGCATGTCGGCGCACATCGCCGTTAAATTCCGGTGCAATATGCCACAACTCGTGAAACACGGTCGTAAGCTTTTCTTCGAGCGACGAGTTCTGAAACCGAGGCAAGTAAAAGCTCAACAGATACAAGAACTCGCGACCCGCCTCGTCACAAATCTGCTCGACGGCCCAACTCACGCCGCGGAAGGTTCTCCGTTCCGCGCCTCCGGCGAAACGCAACGGCGTGAGCGAAGCATACATGCCATGCGAAACGTCCCGGCGCGCCTGGCAGATGTTGAAGGCCACTCGCGCCACGTCGACGTGGTGGAATTCCGATAGCCGAGTGGCGATGTCCGCGCACAGATGGCGCATCGCGCTGGTGAAATCGAAACCGTGGCGTAGGCTCTCCATAGCCGATGGCCCCTTGATAAAGCGCCGCCGCAAAAACAGACCGCCAACTCTCCGGGGAAGAACTACCCAGCGGCCGGAGCGTCGCTCGCTTCTTCCGCAGCGGGCTTAGCCGATTTGGTGGCAGGTTTCTGCTCAGCGGGTTCGTTGTCTTCGAATGCGGGCTTCTCGCTCCGCTGGATCACGCGGTCACGCACGCCGACAAATTCCAGGATCGCCTGCACGCCGGCATCACCCAAACGAGGTTGGGACAACCGTACGATGCGGGTGTAGCCGCCGGGACGCTCCGCGAACCGCGGAGCAATCTCGCTGAACAAAATGCTCACGGCTTGCTTATCACCCAGCAATTGGATGCAACGGCGGCGGGCCGCCACGGCGGGTGCCACGGCCTTTGCCCAGACGTTCCAACGGTCGCTTTCCCGCCACTTTTTCCATTCCTGGCTACCACGTTCAGCCGTCGTGCCATGCTCGGCAGCCGCTTCTTGCGAGGAGAGCGATCGGCGGGCAATCGTGACGCACTTCTCGACGAGCGGACGGACTTCCTTTGCCTTGGCAATCGTCGTCACAATGCGGCCTTTGACCTTCGGCTTGTTGTCGTCGAATTCCGCGTCGCGCTCGGTGAGAATCAGCGCGCTTGCTAGATTCCGCAAAAGTGCTCGTTGGTGCTTCGGATTGCGGCCGAGCTTGCGGCCTTTGGTGCGATGTCTCATGGTTAAGTCGCCAGTGAAAAAGCCGACGCTCAGGTCAGCGGGTTTCAATAATCTCAATAATAATTAGCGAGCGCCCGCCGCGGCCGGAATACGCATTCCCAAGTGCAGGTTGAGGTCTCGCAATTTTTGGCGAACCTCCGCAAGCGTGGTTTCGCCAAAGTTCCGCACTTCGAGCAATTGATCTTCCGTTTTCGACACCAAGTCGCGAACGAACATCATGTGCTCGGCCTCGAGGCAATTGCTCGCCCGCACCGACAGATTCAATTCCGAGATGCTCATGTTGAGCTTCGACTCAAGCGCGGAATCCATCGTCATTCCAGCGCCGCTGCGAGAGGGGGCATGCACTTGCGGGCCCAGCTCGGTGTACTGCACGAACGGCGTGAGATGCTTTCTCAAAATCTTCGCGGCTTCTACCATCGCCATTTCCGGATTCAACGATCCATCAGTCTGCACTTCCAGCACCAACTTGTCGTAGTTGGTCTTTTGACCAACGCGAGTTTCCTCGATCGCATACCGTACGCGGGTCACGGGGCTGAAGATTGCGTCGATGGGGATAATGCCGATTTCTTGGATATTCGCTCCATGCTCGGTCGACGGCACATAGCCTCGGCCATTCTCGACCACCATTTCCACGATAAAAGGCACGTTGTCGGTGAGATTCGCGATCACCAAGTCCTTGTTGATCAACTCCACCGATTCATCAGCCTCGATATCGGCAGCGGTGACGGCCCCCGCCGTATTGCGCTCGACGCGCAACACTTTGGTTGAGTCGCTGTGATTTTTCACCACGAGTGACTTGATATTGAGCACGATGTCCGTAACGTCTTCCAAAACGCCGGGGATCGTTGTGAACTCATGCTGGGCGTTATGGACCTTGATCTGCGTAACGGCGCTTCCCTCAAGACTCGAGAGCAACACACGACGCAGGCCGTTACCCACGGTCGAGCCAAAGCCGCGTTCAAACGGCTCGGCAATGAACTTTCCATAAGTAGCGGAAAGTGTTTCAGCCTCGCAAATCACCTTGCTCGGCAATTCCAGTCCACGCCAGCGAATATGCATCTGATACCTCCACCCTTCAAGTAGCGGATTCTGTGATCTTGTTTAAGTCGGCTCGTCGAGAAAACCACCGCTTGTCGAGCTGGCAGTCTATCGAGAGCTTTTTGTACGGAAAGTCTGATAGAGAATTCCCGCGATTGATTCCTTTTCGTTCGATTAACGAACGCGTACTAACGAGAGCATAGTTCGACGATCAACTGTGTTTGTACCGGCAACGATGTATCTTCCGCACTGGGCAACCGGCTCACGATTCCTTCGGGAATATCGCCGCCGGAAACGGTGAGAAATTCGGGCACGTCACGATTGTGTTCGGCCAGCACGCCACGAACCAAATCAAGACTCTTGGCCCGGTTTTTCACACGGATCACGTCGCCCACGTTCACCATGTAGCTGGGGATGTCGCAACGGCGTCCGTTCACGGTCACGTGACCATGATTGACCAACTGCCGGGCGGCGGCACGACTTGAGCCAAAACCCATTCGATGAATGATGTTGTCGAGCCGACGCTCCAACAAGCCCATCAACGCATCGCCCGTGTTGCCTTTGCTATGCTCGGCTTTCTCAAAATAGCGACGGAACTGACGCTCCAACACGCCGTAGTAATGCTTCACTTTTTGCTTTTCCCGTAAGTGCAGACCGTAATCGGTCAACTTACCGCGCTTCGCTTGTTGTTGCCCCGGCGGGGTGTTGCGGCGATCGATAGCGCACTTGCTTGAATCGCAGCGAAAGCCCTTCAAGAATAACTTCAAGCCGTCGCGGCGACACAAACGACAAACGGGTCCGGTATATCTAGCCATGAATCAGTCTTTGCAATGTGCTGTAATTATTGTGCGAATTGACGATATGCGATAATTGGCGCAAACGCGTTTACACGCGGCGCTTCTTGCGGGGACGGCAACCGTTGTGAGGAAGCGGCGTGACGTCTTCGATGGATTTCACTTTGAGTCCGGCGGCCTCAAGCGCGGTGATCGCACTTTCGCGGCCACTGCCCGGGCCTTTCACTTTGACTTCCACGTCCTTGACGCCGAACTTCTTCGCCTTTTCCGCGGCTTGCTGAGCGGCGCTTTGACCGGCGAACGGCGTGCTCTTGCGGCTTCCCTTGAAGCCGCTCGTGCCGGCGCTCGCCCAGCAGAGCGTGTCGCCCTTCGTGTCGGTGATCGTCACGGTCGTGTTGTTGAAGGTCGCCTTGATGTGGGCGATCACAACGGTCACGTTGCGACGCACCGTCTTCTTCTTCACTTTGGTTGGTTTAACTTGTTTGGCCACTGTCAGCCTTACTCCAAAATTCGGTTGCTTGAATGGTTATTTTTCTTTAATGTTTGGCCGCGATTAAAAAAGATCGCTTTATCTCAGATCGCTTATCTCAGATCTTTGACGCCCTTCTTGCCGGCGACGGTCTTTTTCGGTCCCTTGCGCGTGCGGGCGTTGGTCTTGGTGCGTTGACCACGAACGGGCAAACCACGGCGATGGCGAATCCCGCGGTAACAGGCGATGTCACGCAGTCGCGAAATATTTTGGCTCACTTGCCGGCGTAACTGGCCTTCGACGACGTAATCTTTGTCGAGCAAGGCTGCGAGGCGTGCGACTTCATCTTCGCCCAAATCGCGCGCCCGACCATTGGGGTCAATGCCGGCCTTGATGCATAATTCACGCGCGACCTTCGAACCGACTCCGTAGAGATATGTCAACGAAATCACGGTCGGACGATCGGTCGGAATATCGACACCTAACAAACGTGGCATCTGTCACTCGCTCCAAAAAAAAATCGCAATCGCTACAAACACGATTGCCGGTCGCATTCAATGAATCAAACTCGGCCAAAACTTTGGTCGGCAGCATGTCGCTTGCGCGCCGCGAACTGTGCGTGCTCTTAACCCTGCCGTTGCTTGTGGCGCGGATTAGCGCAGACGACGTCGACCACGCCGCGGCGGCGCACTACCTTGCACTTATCGCACATCGCTTTTACGCTGGCTCGAACTTTCATCTCTCACTCCCTAACCTGCGAGCATGGATGCTCGCGAAACATATGAATATAGCCCTTCAGAGCCCCGCCGTTCAAGGCCTCCCTGGGGATCCAATTCTCGATTTTTCCAGCGTTCTAGGCTAGAAACGAAAAAATTCGAGCTGCCTACCCAAGATTAAACTGCAATTTCCGCGATCTCCGCCGGGCTTGGGGCAATGGTCAGCAGCGTCGGCCCCTCGGACGTGATCGCTATCGTGTGCTCGAAATGGGCGCTGAACTTCCCGTCGGTCGTCACCTGGGTCCAGTCGTCCGAGAGCATTTTCACCCGCTTCGTGCCCATGTTGACCATCGGCTCTACCGCGATCACCAACCCTGGTTCGATCCGAAAGTCGGCACTTCCCCGCAAGCTGCGGCTCGCGTAGTTCGGCACCTGCGGATCCTCGTGCATCTCCCGCCCAATGCCGTGACCAACAAAATTCTCGACCGAACTGTAACCGTGATCGGCCACGTATTGGGCCATCTGCTCGGCAATTTGGCTCCAATAGCTTTTCACGCTGAGCAACTCGATCGCCAACTCCAAAGTTTGTTCGGTCACGTCCAACAGCTTTTGAACTTCATTGCTCACCCGGCCCACCTTGTAGGTGTAGGCCGCGTCGCCACACCAGCCATTGAGTCGACAGCCAGTATCGACGCTGACAATATCGCCCTCTTTGAGAGGCCGATCATTGGGGATGCCATGCACGACGGCTTCGTTGACCGACATGCAGGTAACCGCCGGAAACGGGCGTTTTTTTTTGGCAGAGTTGGGATAGTTCTTAAAGAGCGGCACGGCCCCCAAGCTATCGAAATGTCGTTCCACGGCGTGGTCGACCTCGGCGGTGGTCGCGCCGGGGCGTATCATCTCACCGACAATTTGATGCGCTTTCCAAACGGCCAATCCGGCATGGCGCATCAAACCGATTTCGCGTGGTGATTTCAAATGAATCATGGTGTGGATAGAGATGGTGACGGCACCCGAGGGGGCATTGCCATGGCGGCGCTGTCACGCTCGCTTTCTGCTCGCCGCTGTCTCGGCCGCTTCGACTGCTGCCATAATTCTAGCAAAGACCTCTTCGGTTTTCCCGACTCCGTCAATTCTGTGCAGAATCCCGCGGTCGCGGTAGTACTCCAACAGCGGTCGGGTCCACTCGTCGAATTGCTTGAGCCGCTCGGCCACGATCGCACGATGATCGTCCTCGCGGCCGCGATCAGCTAGGCGACGCAACAATTCGTCAAGCGGCACATAGATTTGCAGTACGATGCAGAGCGGCTCTTGGTGCTCGGCGAACCACTCGTCGAGGGCCTCGGCTTGGGGCACGGTGCGCGGAAAGCCGTCGATGATGCTGCCATTTTCGCATTCGGCTTCGCTGAGCCGCTCGAAGACGATATGCTCCACAAGCTCATCAGGCACCAAATGGCCTTGGCTCATGTATTCGTCGGCCTTCCGGCCGACGTCGGTGTTTTGGGACACGACTTCACGCAGCATATCACCGGTGGAGAGTTTGGGGATTTGTAGTTTTTCCGCCAATCGCAAGGATTGCGTGCCCTTCCCCGCGCCCGGAGGCCCCATAAAAACGATCCGCATGACAACCTTGTTTCCTACCCCCGCTCGCCTGCCCAAGGGTTGTGGTAGATCAGTCTCGCCGGCTCTCCCTACGATTTTTCCAGCAAGCCCGAATAGTTTCTCATCACCAAATGACTGTCGATCTTTTGCACCAAATCAAAGGCAACACTCACGGCAATCAACAAACCCGTTCCGCCATAGAAGCTGGCTACCCCATACGGTACACCCATCCAAGTGGAAATCACCGTGGGAATCACAGCCACTAACGCCAAGAAGCCCGCACCTACATACGTGATGCGGTACATCACTTGTTCCAGATAATCGGCCGTCCGCTTCCCCGGGCGATATCCCGGGATGAACGAGCCATAGTTCTTCAGATTCTCGGAAACGTCCTTCGGATTAAAGGTGATGGCCGTCCAGAAATAGCAGAAGAAGTAAATCAGCGCGACATAGAATAATATATACGTGAACGAGTCGCGCGAGAAGGCATCGCTCGCCCAACTAAAGAACCGGTTCCAAATGCCCCCGGGCTCCCACGCTACTTGACTAAGCTGAGTGAATATGAGCATCGGCAGCATCAACAAACTGCTCGCGAAAATGATCGGCATCACGCCCGATTGATTGACCTTGAGCGGCAAATATTGGCGGGTACCGCCGTACACGCGCCGACCACGAACGTGCTTGGCACTTTGCATGGGGATCCGCCGCTGGCCGAGCGTAATATACACCACGCCCACCACCACCGCGATAAACATCGCCGCAAGCATCAACAATTGTTCGACGCCCAACTTGCCACCAGGGCCACCGCCGAGTTCAAGCGACGACTGCTTGAGCAGATCGAAACCGGCACCCGGCATCGCGGCCAAAATGCCGGCCATAATCAACAAGCTGATACCGTTGCCGATGCCGAATTCGTCGATTTGTTCCCCGATCCACATGAGAAACACGGTACCGGCAGTCATCGTCAGTACGGAGACCACTTTCCAGCTAAATGCCAGCGAACCCGTATCGGGGTCCAAGTAGGCCGTGTCGACCAGTTGCTGCGGCACGATATAGGCGTTCACGTAAACCCAGCTTTGAATGATGCAGATCGCCACCGTCGCATAGCGGGTGTATTCGTTGATTTTCTTGCGGCCCGCCTCGCCCTCTTTTTGCAAGGCTTCAAGTGGCGGGTACACGCTTCCCAATAACTGGAAGATAATCGATGCCGAGATATACGGCATGATGCCCAAGCCGAAGATGGTCACCTGGGTGAGTTGGCTCGCGCTGAACACGGCCACTTGCTGCAAGATGTCGGTCACGCCCCCAGCGGCCCCCGACGTTGCGGCTGCTTGCACCTTAGCGGGGTCAACAATCGGAAGTGGGATCTGAAAACCCAAGCGATAGATTGCCAGCAAACCCAACGTGAGCAGAATTTTCTGTCGCAGTTCGGGGATTTGCCAAACAACGCGAATTTTTTCCCACATGGCTCATCCTTAGAGAAATTGAAAACTGCAAACTCTCAATTTGCAATCCCTTAGCCCTTCTTGGCTTGCTTTTTCGCACGCTGCTTATCCGCCACGGGAGTTCGGCCGGGCAGCACCACCATTTCGCATCCTGCTTTTTCGAGTTTCTCAATCGCCGATTTGCTGAACTGATGGGCGTTGATCTTGAGCTTCTTGGTGAGCTCGCCGTTGCCCAATACTTTCAAAGAGTCGAAGCGGCCCTTAGCCAAATTCTTGGCGGCCAACGCTTCGAGCGTGACTTCTTCACCGGCATTGAATGCCTTGTCGAGCTGACCGACGTTCACGACGGCGATTTCGGAACCAAAGCGATTGTGAAAACCGCGCTTGGGAACTCGCCGCACAAGCGGGGTCATGCCACCCACGAAGATTGATAGCTTCGACACGCCAGAGCGCGAACCCTGGCCGTTATAACCGCGGCCGGAAGTCTTGCCGTGACCCGAACCGGGACCACGGCCAATCCGCTTGCGCTTTTTGTTCTTTTGAATGCCCCGATGGACGTCGTTAATAATCATGACAGGGTCACTCCGCGTAGACGTTCTACTTCGTACTTGGGCCGCAATTGCTCGAACGCGGCCATGGTGGCTTTGACCAGCGTGACCGGATTGGTCGAGCCAAAGCACTTGGTCAAAATATCGTGAATACCGGCTGCTTCGCAGACGGCACGCACGGCTGCACCGGCGATCACACCCGTACCAGGCGAAGCAGGCACGAGGATCACTTCGGCGGCACCAAAGTGGCCTTTCACAATGTGAGGAATTGTCGACTCGTGGCGAGCCACGGTCTTCATGCTTCGCATCGCTTCCTTGACGGCCTTTTCAACGCTGGGAGGAACTTCGTTCGCCTTGCCGTAACCCCAACCGACTTTTCCCTTACCGTCGCCGACGACCACCATCGCGGCAAAGCTGAAGCGACGACCGCCTTTGACCACAGCGGAGCACCGCTTGATCTTGACGACCTTCTCCATCAACTCCCCCTGGCGAGGTGCTGAGTCTTCGTCTTTTCTCTGTCTGCCTCGAGGTGCGTTAGCCACGCTTGGTTATCTCCAACAAATTTACAAAGGAAACGCGGGGCAAGCCCCGCGGCTAAATACCTAAAACTGCAACCCCGCCTCGCGAGCGGCGTTGGCCAGGGCTGCCACGCGACCATGGTACTTGCACGCACCGCGATCGAAGCACACCTGGGTTACGCCCTTGGCGGTCGCCTTCTCGGCAATCGCCTTGCCGATGGCCTCGGCCGCGGCACTGTTGCCACCGTACTTAATCTTTTTGGCGAGTGCCTTTTCGGCGGTCGACGCGCTAGCCAAAGTCACCCCGGCGATATCGTCGATGATCTGCGCCGAAATATTGCGTAGGGTTCGCGTCACGCACAAGCGAGGACGCTCAGCAGTGCCCCGCACGTGTTTTCGCACGCGATAAGTTCGACGCTGCCGTTGCTTGCCAACTGCTTTGTGATGGTCCATGATCTTTTACTCGCTTACCTAATCACTTACTTTGCGGTCTTACCGGCCTTGCGACGCACTTGCTCGCCGTCGTAGCGAATGCCTTTACCTTTATAGGGTTCCGGCTTGCGCACGGCACGGACTTCGGCGGCAAATTGGCCGACCTTTTGTTTGTCAGTGCCCCTAACCACAACGTGTGTTTGATCGGGACACGTGACATCCACACCTGCGGGGATCTTCTTTTGTATTTCGTTGGCAAACCCGACCCGCAACTGCAGCACGCCATTTTGGATGGCTGCCAAGTAACCGACGCCGTGAATTTCCAATTTCTTTTCGTAGCCAGTCGACACACCCACGACCATATTTTGCACAAGGGCCCGTGTAAGGCCGTGCAAGGCACGCGTCTCGCGGGCTTCGCCATCGCTCGACACGTTGACCGTCTTGCCGTCTTCGGTGACTTCGACTTGCACCTCAGGGCGATGTGACCACACCAACTTACCCAATTTACCTTCAACGGTGATTTCCCGCGAGGCAACGCCGACTTTCACGCCGGAGGGAATGGCAACAGGTTTTTTTCCAATTCGCGACATCTTTAAGCTCTCAGCTATTAGCTATTAGCCCTCAGCCAGAAAACTTCCAACCCTCTGGCTGAAAGCTGACGGTTGAAGGCTGACGGCTACCATAATTCACACAAAACTTCGCCACCCAGATTCTTTTGCCGTGCTTCACGATCGCTGACCACTCCGCGGCTCGTGCTGATAATCGAAATACCCAAACCATTGAGGATCGGGCGCAAATCTTTGGCACCACTGTAAACCCGGCGACCCGGCTTGCTCACCCGCTTGATGTGGCGGATTACACGCTCGCCATTCGGACCGTATTTCAGGTCGATCAGCAACTGCGAGCCCGGGGCATCATCAGCCTGCTCTTCGCGGTAATCCCAAATGTAGCCTTCACGCTTCAGCACCTCGGCAACGCCGCGCTTCACCTTGGAATGAGGCATCTCGACGACGGGCCGTTCAATGCGGACGGCATTGCGAATGCGTGTGAGCATGTCGGCAATCGGGTCGGTCATCATAGTGTTCTAGTCCCTCAACAGGGTTTCTCAAAAATTGCTTTTTCACGACGGCTTATCACCGCCTAATTATTCGTACTACCAACTCGCCTTCTTAACGCCGGGGATCAAGCCGCGATCGGCCAACTTGCGGAAGCAAATCCGGCAGATGCCAAACTTGCGATAAACGGCCCGAGGCCGGCCGCAAAGCTTGCAGCGAGACTCGGCACGCGTCGAAAACTTCGGCTTGCGTTCAGCCTTTGCGATTTTCGATTTGCTGGCCACGAGTTGGTATCCTTTCGATGTCTTCTTTTTATTGGAAAATCTATTTGCTGGGAGTTTTTACTTTTCAGATTCTTCGGTCCGAAATGGCACGCCAAAACGAGTCAACATCTCGCGCGATTCATCGTCCGAATCCGCCGAGCAACAAATGGCGATGTTCATCCCTTGGGGACGCGTGTATTTGTCCGGATTCAATTCGGGGAACACGAGTTGCTCGTTGAGTCCCAAGCTATAGTTGCCCCGACCGTCGAATGCCTTCGGATTTAACCCCCGGAAGTCGCGTACACGAGGCAGAGCAATCGAGACCAAACGATCCAAAAACTCGTACATCCGCCGGCCACGCAGCGTCACCTTGCAGCCGATGGGTGATCCCTCGCGGAGACGGAAACTCGCCACCGATTTGCGAGCCTTGCACACCAACGGCTTTTGGCCAGTGATGTCGGACAGCGCCGCGACGGCGTCTTCCATGTGCTTCTTGTCAGAAATGGCACTCCCCACCCCCATGCTGACCACAATCTTTTGCAGCTTGGGCAGGGAATGGCGATTCTGGCGGCCCAGCTTCTCGGCCAAGTGCGGCAGAATCTCTTTTTCGTATCGTTCTTGTAAACGGGGAGTCATGGGTCGACTGTCGGTTGTCGGTTGTTTCTTGTCAGTTGCCATAGCCGTAATCCTACGAATCGCAGGTCTTCAATTATTTCTTTGCCTTGTGCGAAGCATGGGGCGGTGAAATCTC
>JBGTEU010000812.1:0-4821 GCA_041747595.1 Bythopirellula sp. | reverse complement strand
TTTCGCATGGCGAAGCGCGGCGATAGCCCGCCACACGATCGTTATGCTTGGGATGTGGGACGATGTGACCATGAAAGCACTTCAGACCGGAATAGCCATTCGAGGGGTCCAGCGGAACTTAGGAAGCGTGTATTGTCGCGGATCCGTGAAGGCGATTTCCGGGCTGTGGAAGGAAAGCAGGAACAGCTCTTCCTCGGGTGCACTGAATGTGTGCAAGAGCCCACGGGTAAAGATCAACACGTCGCCTGGGCGCACGGGGATAGAGTCTATGCTGGAGCCGCGGAAGTCACCTGACTGCTCATCCGACCACCAGAATCGACCCGAGCCAGCAGCGACGACTATGAATCGGTCCGAATAGTCGTGAGTGTGCATGGGTAGATCGAGCGTGCCCGCACTAAATCGCAGTTTTGCAAGGGCATCTTCATACGCCGACCCGAAAAGCGACCGACCTGACCATAGGCCGCCGGCGATCGATTCGGTTTCCTCAAATGGCGAAGCGAGGCGAAGCGGGTAGTTCAATATGATGTCCTGAATATCGCATTGATTCACTCCGGCCTCGTCAGCTTGGCCGGCGAGAAAACTCCGATCGTAAAGCCGACCAGAGGCCATTTCGACCGTCACGCAGCGAAGAACTCCGCGAGCTACGTCAAAGAATCTGGCCAGTGCACCAGACCAGGCGGGGTGAGCGGAACGGTCCGCCCGGCTGAGCACGCGAAGCTGGCCAAGGCCCGTAATAGCTGTTTCGAGCATCTTCCACCGATCCTTTCGCATCGAATCTGATAACGGCGCACCGCGTACTAGGCGCCGTCTTGAAATCACGGAGTGATCGAGTGACCACTAATGACAAAGACCCCGATTTAACAATTTGGGACCGGGTACAAGTTTTGCTTGAGGAGTACAAGGCGTTGTACTCGCTGCTGACGTTTCGCTTGGGAGCGATCGACCAACGAATACCTCTCGCGGCCGGGACGTTGGTGGCTTTATTGAGCAGCTCCTCGAACTTCTCGCATGACCAACGACTCGCCATTTTGCTTGGGCTTCCCGCTTCCTGCGTCTGGCTGCAAAGCACAATCGTGCTGCATGCCCGCTCGAAGGAGGATGTTCTGCGACGCATCGACGAAATCGAACGGTCAATCAATGGGCTCGCGGCGGAAGAGCTTCTCTTGTTCCAATCCCGGCATCCTAATCGCAAGCGATTCGTGGGTGGTCGGTCCGGGTTTGGTAGCGTGTTGGCGGTCTTTAGCCTCAGCATCGTGGCCGTCGTTGTGGCGCTTCTAATGTTCTTACGCGAGTTCTCAGTTTGCTTGTGGGTCATCGGAGCCTACTCAACCTATGTCGTCGTCGCCGTGATCGAGCTTTGCCGCGCAACCTTTCAGCTCCACCGGTATCGTTCGCTCAAATCGCCGCCTCCGGGACCAGCCGTATTCCAGATACGCAGCCCCTGACGCCTCTTCGGAACCTTTGACACTCCAAACAGTTCTAAGTGTTCTACGGACACGCTATAGATTGTATCCGCCAGTTTGGACAATTCAAGTCGTTTTCTTTCAGCCGAAAACAGCTCATAACATGCGGAACTAGGCCTCGGAGGAATGTCAGGACATGGATCTACAACGGGAATTCGGCGGCCGCGTGCGGGAACTTCGCCTCCGGGCCGGGCTTAAGCAGCGCGAGTTGGCAGCCCGGTGCGGCGGTGGCTTCGTGCTCCAGCGGATTGGCGAAATTGAGCGCGGGGAAGCAAATTGCACGCTCCAAACGATCGCGGCCTTGTGCAAGGGGCTGCGGTGCGAGCCGCTCGAACTCTTTCTGTTTCGAGTCGGGAAAGCTGACCAGGCTCCCGCCCTTCCGAACCCGCGCCTTTTGGACCTCTGGAACGCAGCGGATGAAAAGGCCAAGGCGAGCATCTTACGCGTGCTTTCAGAATTGGTGGGATAACGGTTTGAGGTTTGAGTGATTCATTATGTCGGTTGGTGCCAAAGATAAGGAGCAGATTGTGTCAAGGAAAGAGCTAATTGAAACCATGGCCTTCGATTGGCGTCAAAGTCAGCGACTTCAACGATTAGGAAGTCGAGAGAGTAGACTTCCGCCTGGGGGGCTGGAAAAAGTAGCGATAGAGCCGATCGGCCACGTCGAGGCGAATGTTGTTTCGCTGGCCGGAAAGAAACTTGTTCAGCGTGGATTGGTCCACTCCGGTTTCCTTGGCTATTCGATAGACGCTCAGACCACTAGCGGTCGCTGCGTTGCGGATGTGCTCGGCAAGGGAGGGTGTGGGCAGCGAGTCGCTGCCCTTTGAGTTGTTCAATCTTCGAGCCAACGTTCAGCGATCTCCTGCCAATTCACTTCCGAGAGAGCCGCCGCCAATAAGTCGCCGTACATGCCCGGCTCCTGCAAGGGCGAACCAAGCGTTATTTCGGCTTTGAGCTCGTCGGCCAATGCGTATTTGACGGCCTCATCGGTGGTCCAAACGCGTTCGCGCACCTGGGCCATCGAAGGGGCTTCGGCGCGAAACCGTGCAGCGCGCTCCCGCCACAAGCGATAAGTTGCCTCTTCGTTGTCGAGCCAGAGACTCACCGTCCAGGTTTCGTAATTTGTCCATCCTTGATAACCGCTTACTTCATCTTTTTTCTCCATATTCCTCCGTGTTTTTGGCGGTTCGACCGTCGAACCGTTGAGAAGGAATATAGGGCAATTGCCCTATATTTGTCAAGCACAAATTACGATTTTTTTGCGGCGCCAGGCTATTTTTCTGGAGAGCACAGCGGCTCGCCGGCAAGCGGTGGCGGGGGATCGATCTGGAGTGACCGATCTTCTAGAATGCGAAGCATGCTGACGCCGGGGCGAGACATCCTGTTTGCTCGATGGTTGGACGAAGAACGCGTGCGTTGGCGGTCATGCCTTCTCTTCAATTCGCGTTCAAGCGCTGAAAATGCAACTGCGGCTACAAGATGAGCGACACACAAGACAAGATCGCATTACAGCTACTCATCGCGCAAAAGCGTGGGGTACAAACCGTGCGCCTTAGTGGGGCATCGACGGTAACCGACGAGAACGGCAATCCGGTAATCAACGTTGATGAACATTTGTCGCATCTCACCTCCCGCGTAAAAGCGTTTGCTGATTCGAGCAAAATTGGGTTGCGTGCGACGCTGGCGCAGGTAGCCCTGCTGGAGTCCGAAGGCGAGTTATCGTTAGGCCAAACCTGGGGTCTGGACCTGAGTTTACTCCAACTCTTGCCGAATTCCAAATCTCTAAGCTTGGCAGCCCTTGAGGCATGGAAGGCCCGAACGTTAGCCGCCGTAACTGCGAACATGACAGGGAGCAGTTTGCCACAGTCGTGCGCAGCGGCACTTGGAACCGTGATCGAACATATCGCCGCTGAACTGGAAGAAGGGGGCGACTTGCACAGGCTTGAAGCCATTCCTGGCCTGAAGTTAGAGGGCGTTCGTGAAAAATGGGTTGACGTGGAACTCTCAGCGCTTGAATCACGCTCCGAAATGATCCCCTCGCCACGCGAGGACAAAGGCAAACGCTTGCCCGTGTCGCTTTTCATGGACGGCTTGGCAAACGCTGCCGCAATCTTTGGAGATCCGGGTGCCGGTAAGACGACGTTGCTCAAATGGATTGCCAGTGAGGCCGTGCTGGGCCGATACCACTCGTTTCGCCTGCCGATCTATCTGCGACTCCGGGAATACGCAGAGCATTACCGCGACACGCCGCTGACTATCTTTCGATTTGCGCTTACCAGGTACGGTCTATCTGACCCAGAACAAGGTATCGAAAAGTTTCTTGAACGTCTGAGTCAACAGTCGCGCAATCGCCAGGGCGGCTACGGCGGAGTCCTTTTCCTCCTTGATGGATGGGACGAAGTACCGCCAGACCAGCGCCTCGAAATCGGGCGCCAAATTCAGCGCACGATGGTAACGGCTCCCTGTTTGGTTACCTCGCGTCCAGGCGAGATGTATGGGCTGCCGATGACGAGTCTTGTCCGAATAGAACCGCTGTCACCGAGGCTGATGCATCGGCTAATCACCGCATGGCTCCCGGCAGGTCGTGGGCGAGTCGTAATGGAACACCTTTACAAACACCCTGAGCTCGAATCGCTTTCGCAGAATCCGTTCGTGCTGACAGCATTGTGCGGACTAGCAAACTTGGAGGCGAATGCCTCGCGCCCCGTGCTGCCGCAGGATCGCCGTAGCCTGTACGACGGAATAGTGCAGGCCATTTGCGACCATTTCAATGACGAGAATGACCCTCCGCCTTTGGAAGATCAAATCGAGTTTTGCGAACGTTTGGCATACTATACCTTAGCTGACGCCCCGGGAGCGCCGCGTCTTGAATTCAGCGCTTCCGATGTGGAGGCGGTTGGCGGCGCGGAAGAAATCTTTCAAAAAACCGTAGTGCGATCGCGCTTGGTGGTTCGCAGTAGATCTATTCCACCGTCTTATGGGTTTTTGCACTCGACCATTCATGAGTTTCTTGTAGCCCGTCAGCTGAAGGAATCTTCCAGCCTTGATACAGTGCGCGACCTGACACAAGCATACCTCCATAATCCTCGATGGGCGGGTGTTTTCCAATCCTTAAGTGATCAGCTGACAGATAATAAGGCGAGTGTTCGCCGTGTATTTGTTGATGTATTGCAGGAAGCCCTTGCCAAGCGCGATAGGTTTGCGGTCATTGAGTGCTGCGTGGCGAACCATCTTGCGGCCTTGCGACATTCTCGTGAGGCGACCTTAATCACGGAGGATCTGACAAAACAGCTTTCGATTGCCGTCGAGCGATGGCCAGATTTCATTCAGGCTGTCGCGGCTTTGGCTCGGCTCGCTC
>JBGTEU010000811.1:0-1615 GCA_041747595.1 Bythopirellula sp. | reverse complement strand
GGTCTACATCGTGCCCGATTTCTTTGTGTTTCAAATGCTGCATGCGCGTTGGAACCAAATCAATGGGCTCCCCGTGGTGAGTGTGTTTGAAACACCAATCACCGGAATCGACGGCGTGTTGAAGCGGGGCTTCGACTTGATCGTGTCAATCATCCTGCTTGCGGTTTTAGCCCTGCCGCTCGCGGTGATCGCGGTACTCGTCAAATTTTCGTCCCCGGGCCCCGTCTTTTTCCGTCAAAAGCGCTACGGCCTCGTGGGCGAAGAAATCCGCGTATGGAAATTTCGTTCCATGCGAACTTGCGACGACGGCTCCGACGTTCGCCAAGCCACGAAAGGCGACGACCGCATCACGCCGATTGGCCGCTTCTTGCGAAAATCGTCGCTCGATGAATTGCCACAATTGTTCAACGTCGTTGACGGCAGCATGTCGCTCGTGGGTCCCCGGCCGCACGCGTCGGCGCACAATGAACAGTATCGGCTGCAAATCCACGGCTACATGCTCCGCCACAAAGTGAAGCCCGGCATCACCGGCCTCGCTCAAGTGAACGGCTGGCGGGGCGAGACCGAGACGCTCGAAAAAATGGAACGCCGCATCGAGTTCGATCACCGTTACATCCGCGAATGGACCTTATTGATGGATCTCAAGATTCTGTTCCAAACCGTATTCGTCGTCTTCAAGCAAGAAAACGCGTACTAAGGCGAGCGGGGGACGACAGTCCCCTGCCAAGGCGAGCGGGGGACGTAAGTCCCCTGCAACTTAATAAGGATCGCCCTAGTCCCATCATGCGTCGCCGTTTACGCTGAAGGCATGACCGCCGACTCCCCGAATTCGAGACTTGCCGCCGATCAAACGATTCGGCAACGCTGGCTTGAAATCGCGCTCATTTTTTTGGTGTTCTTCGTCGTGGGGGGCGTCCCCGCGCCGAACGTTAACGAAACCCACTATCTCACCAAGGCCAAGCACTACTGGAATCCCGAGTGGTGCGCCGGGGATTTGTTTCTTGAATCGGCCGACGCCCATCTCGTTTTCTATTGGAGCGTGGGCTGGCTCACCAAATGGTTCAGCCTCCCCACGGTCGCGTGGATGGGACGCATCGCGGCGTGGGCCGCGCTCGCTTGGTCGTGGCAGCGTTTGAGCAGCCGTGTGATTCCGCTGCGGTGGATCTCGGTTGTGACGGCCCTGTTGATGGTCACGCTCATCGACTGGACAAACTTCGCCGGTGAGTGGGTCGTCGGGGGTGTCGAAGGCAAATGCTTTGCCTACGCCTTCGTTTTTTGGGGACTCGCGGAACTCGCCGTCGGCAACTGGCGCGCCGTCTGGCCACTGCTGGGGATCGCCTCGGCATTTCACGTGCTCGTCGGGGGATGGTCGGTCATCGGTGCAGCACTCGTATGGGCTGGGGAACCTCGCGACTTGCGGCCGCCACTCGTGAAATTGTTCCCCGCTCTTTTGCTTGGAGGAATTCTCGCCCTGCCGGGAATCATCCCTGGACTGATGCTCACCGCCAACGTCCCGCCGGAGATTCGCGATGAAGCCAACCAGATTTACGTCTTCGAGCGATTGCCCCACCATTTGGCACCACACCGACTGCCTCCGGCGGAAATAGTACGCCGC
>JBGTEU010000810.1:0-11218 GCA_041747595.1 Bythopirellula sp. | reverse complement strand
GTTCGTGCCCGTAAAGACGGTTCCATCCTCGGTAAGGACGGCGGCCCCCACGAGAAACTTGGAGTACGGGGCGTAAGCGTTTTTGCGGATGCCAATCGCGGCGTTGATGAGCTGTTCTTCTTGTGGGTGCATAGCGTCAATAACTCCTTGTTGTGATTATTTCGTGGCCTTCGCTGCGGGAATCATTTCCGTGATCTCTCGGGCCACTTCACGTAGTGATATCCGCTCCTCGGAAATAGTAATCGCGGCTTCCGCCCGTTCCAATGCGATCTTGGAGACTCGCAGGGCAGATGCCTTGTAAGTCTCATCACCGAGCTGCGCCAACGCGAGTAACGCCTTTTGCAGGCGGATTTGAACTTCAAACATCGCCGCGCCGTCACGTGCAATGCTCGCATAGAGGTCGCTAAACATCTCATCTGTATCGAGCGGACGCACCCAAACCCGCGGATAAGACACTTCTTCAATGCTTTGGGTGCCGGGACAATCACGCCACAAGGTTAGCAGTCGCATTCCCCGGCCAATCACATCAATCGCAGTCCCCGGATCATTGATGGCCGGCGAAAGCGCTCGCGAACCAATCTCCGCTAAGACGACTAATCCAAACCGGGGATCTTGATCGAAACTCCGCTCATCATCAATGGTGAATGCCTTTCGAACACCTTTTTGAAGGTCTTCCACTTTGTCTGTATCAATCCAAACGAGCGGCCGCACGGGATGCACGAACGACCCCGGCAATGCCGACAGATAAATATCACATTCCTTCTCCTCCGCAATTTCCGATAGGGAGCCTACGTCCACGTGCTGGACGTATCCTACCAATTCCGAATAGATTGGCGCCGCCGTTTCGTGTGAATGCTCTTGAGGATCCAACCAGGGACGGCCACCAAGGCACGGATTCTTGATTCTCGCCTTGATCGCGTCGGTGGTGGTTTCCTCGACTCGATCCGTTGTTTCGCCCACGCGCCCCAGCCGGGAGAGATGGTCGATCCAGCGCAGGATTGTGATGACGATCAGAACGATCACTGCGAGAGTTACGATGAGTAATAGTCCACGGCCTCGTTCACCATAGGCACCCGTGCTCAACGCAATCAACCCCACGAGGCTATAGAGAAAAGAGCCGATGAACGTCGCAAGTACATTCTGCGTTGTGGTGTCTTGCATGAGCAACTTGGTTGCCCGCGGCGTGACATTGCTGGTGGCCGAAGCATAGGCCGCGACCATGACGCTCAGGGAAAATGTCGTGACCGCCAACATGCTCGAGGCAAGGATGTTGAGGATCCCATCGACCGCGTCGGCGCCGATTTTCCTCGGCAATTCCCAGGGCAAATACTCCTCGAGCACGATGGATGCAAGGGCAGTGACAACTCCCAACACTGCCAAAAGTGTGGCGCGCACCCATAACTTGCGAGTGAACTGCAGGATAAGCCAACGCCACTTGGAGATCATAGTTTCATCCGAGTCTCTCTAAAATTAGCGGCCCCGCGGCCGGTGGTTCGTCGGTGATTTCGATGGCTGAGAGCAAAAGTTGCCGGCCTTCTTCGGCGAGGCTTGCCGGGGCAAACAGTTTGGCCAAGGGCTGCCCCACTTCGACTCGATCGCCGAGGCGGACGAGCATTTCGAAACCGGTCGACAAATCCAACTCGTCGCCGAGTTGTTTGCGGCCACCGCGCATGGCGATCACCGCCTGGCCCAATTTCTCGGCATCCATTGCCGAAATATAACCGGCATGATTCGTCGTCACGGGGCTGTCGGGGCCAACCTCGCGCGGGGCGTCGAGATTCCCCCCCTGGGCGGCAACCATCTCAGCGAACTTTTCGCGGGCCCTTCCCGAGTCGATGGTTTGCTGCAATTGCTGCCGGGCGGATTCCCTCGAATCCGCCTTTTTCAGGGAGACCAACAACTCCGCCCCCAAGGCGAGCGTGACTTCCATCAGGTCGGCGGGCCCCTGCCCTTCGAGCGCCGCGACCGATTCGTTCACCTCGACTGCGTTCCCCACCATGCGGCCGAGAGGTTGATTCATATCGGTGAGCAGCGCGGTCGTTGCGACGTTCATGCGTTGACCCGTGTTGACCATCGATTGGGCCAATTCGCGGGCCAGTTCCGCGGTTTTCATGAACGCCCCGCTGCCAAACTTCACGTCGAGAACCAGGGCGTCGAGGCCCTCGGCAAGTTTCTTGCTCATGATGCTCGCCGTGATTAGCGGGATCGACGGCACCGTGGCGGTCACGTCACGCAGTGCGTAAAGCTTACGATCGGCGGGAACCAAATCGGCGGTGGCACCGCTGATCACGCAGCCGACTTTTTCCATCACGGTGCGCATTTCGTCCATCGACAAATTCGTGCGAAAACCGGGGATCGCCTCCAACTTGTCGAGCGTGCCCCCGGTGGCCCCCAGGCCACGGCCGGAAATCATCGGCACTTGCAGGCCGCAGCAAGCGAGCATGGGAGCCAACGGCAACGAAACTTTGTCCCCGATGCCCCCCGTGGAGTGCTTATCCACTTTGGGGACGCCGTTGTCTTCCCAGGTAAAACGTGCCCCCGAGGCGAGCATATGATCGGTGAGCGCGGCGATCTCGGCGGTGGTCATGCCGCGGAGAAAAATCGCCATTGCCAGGGCCGACATTTGATAGTCGGGTATCTTATCGGCGGCGTATTCGCCGATGAAGTAGCCGATTTCCTCGGCGGTGAGTTCCCCGCCGTCACGTTTTTTGGCGATGATCCAGACAGGGTTCATAGTCGCACTCGCTGGAGTAAGTTACCGAAGAGTAGCCCTGAAGTTTAGCGTAGCGAAGCCACGACGGCCCGCACGATTTTTGTGAGTTTGTTTGCCGCGGCCTGGGCCGCGTTGATCACGTCGTGCCCCGTTGTACCGGTGGGCGCATCGGGGGATCCGACATTGGTCACGGTCGACAGGCCCAACACCCGCATGTTGGCATGCCGCGCGGCGACCACTTCGGGCACCGTGGACATCCCCACGACGTCGCCCCCCAAACGGCGGGCCATGCGGTACTCGGCACGGGTCTCGTAAGTGGGACCACGCATCGCCAAGTAAACGCCGCGGTGCAGCACGAAATCTTCACGCCGCGCCACGCGAATGGCGATCTCCATAAACTCCGCATCGTAGGGGCTGGACATATCGGGGAAACGCGGGCCGAGATTGTCGTCGTTCACGCCGATCAGTGGGTTGGTGAACAAGAAATTCATGTGATCTTCGATCAACATCACGTCGCCCACGGCATAGTGTGGGTTCAGGCCCCCTGCCGCATTGGAGACGATCAATACGTTCGCACCGAGGGCCTTCGTCAACCGCGCGGGGAGCGCCGCTTGCTCGGCGGAATAACCCTCGTAAAGGTGAAAGCGGCCTTGGAACGCGACGACCGGCACGTTCTCCAACGTGCCGCACACAAGCTGTCCTTCGTGGCCGAGAGCCGTGGTCTTCGGAAAGTGTGGAATGTCGGCGTAGTCGATGGTTTTCTCGACGGCGATCTCGTCGGCGAGACTACCCAAGCCGGAGCCCAGCACGATCCCCGCACGGGGTGTGCTCGACCAATGTTTTTGTACCGCCTGCGCTGCTTTTTCAATCTGCTCTGCCACGTGCAACATCGGCCTTAGCCTCGCGCTTTCTCGTGGGCCACAACGCCCAGCACAAGGGAGCGCAACTTTGGCTCGGCCGAATTGGCAAACGCGATGATCTCGTCGATGTTGGCCGGCTTGAGTGAATCAGGAAAACACATGTCCGTGATCACCGAAAGTCCAAACACCCGCATGCCGCTATGCACCGCGACGATCACCTCGGGCACGGTCGACATTCCCACCACGTCGGCACCAATCATCCGCAGAAAGCGATACTCGGCGCGTGTTTCCAAATTCGGCCCCGTAACGGCCACCATCACGCCCCGTTGGACGGGGAAGTTTTCACGGCGAGCGATCTCTTGGGCCACGGCAATCAGCTCGGGAGTGTAGGGGGCACTCATATCGGGGAACCGCGGACCGAGGCGGTCGTCGTTGATCCCGATAAGGGGATTGTCGCCCATCAAGTTGATTTGGTCGTCGATAATCATCACGTCGCCCGGCACGTAGTAGGGATTCATCCCTCCCACGGCATGAGTGACGATCAACAGGTCAGCACCCATCGCCTTCATCACGCGAACAGGCAGTGTGATTTGCTTGAGCGGGTAGCCTTCGTATTGATGGAACCGCCCCTCCATCGCCATGACTGGTACCCCTTCCAACATGCCGCACACAAGTCGACCGCGATGGCTCGTCGCGGTGGATCGCGGAAAGTTGGGAATCTTCTCGTAGTCGATGGCCACTGCGGATTCAATCCGGTCGGCGAAACCTCCTAAGCCCGTCCCCAAAATAATTCCCGCGCGAGGTGTGTGATCCCACTGCGAACGAATCGCGGCAGCCGCAGCTTGAATTTGATCGTAAAGCTCTAACATACTTCTTCCAATTCAGTTTGAACCACGAATGGCACGAATCTCACGAGTAAGAAAAGGTGATCTATAAAAGCCAATTGAAAGTTAAATGACAATCACATTTCAATTTCTCTTCTATTCGTGCTATTCGTTCGATTCGTGGTTTCTTCCTAATACGCAGCCGTGTTTTCGGCGTGTTGGCCTTTTTCTCCCTGTGAGATCGCCAACGTCCCGCTTGTGCCGAGCCGGGTCGCGCCTAGCTCGACGAATCGCAGGGCATCGGAGTAGTTGCGGATGCCTCCTGACGCTTTCACTTGCACTTTTTTGCTCACGTGGGCTCGCATCAGCTTGATATCGTGCTCGGTCGCCCCCGTGGCCAGCATCGAGCCGTCGGCCCCTTTCACGTAACCGAAGCCGGTGCTCGTTTTGACGAACGCGGCCCCCGCTTCTTCGCAAATCTCGCAGAGGCGAATCTTGATGGCGTCGTTCGGCAGCAACCCCGTTTCGAAGATCACCTTGGTGATCGCTCCCGCGGCGCTCGCGGCTTCGACCACGGCACGAATATCGTCGGCTACATAACGCCAATCTTCTTGCAGCACGCGGCCGATGTTGACCACCATGTCGACTTCGCGGGCCCCTTCACGGCAGGCGATTTCTGTTTCGCGAACTTTGGTGCCCGTCGTCGTGCCGCCGTGAGGGAAACCGATCACGGTGCTGGGAACGACGGAACTACCGGCAAGCAGTTCCGCCGCCAACGACACCATGGAGGGTTTGACGCAGACGCTCGCCGTGCCCACCTCGACGCACATCGCGCACGCATCGCGCAAATCGATGTCGATTTGCGTGGGACTAAGAACGGCATGATCAATCAGCGAAACGACGGATTGCGACATGATAGGCTTCCGAAATACGTCCACTTTTGGAAAACGAAATTAGCCCGTCTATCTTAACGGTCCGGCAAAACCAGGTCGACCACCACGGGGTAATGATCCGAGGCTCGTGGCGGAACAGCGTGGAAGATAAAGGCGCGCTTGGCGAAGGGCATTAACTCCGACGCCAGAAAAATGTCGTCCAATATCGAGAAAAACAGGACAACATACCGCATGGCGAGGGCTTTCCGGGCTGACTGTCAATCCAGGACGCATCGTGCGAATCGGCGGGACAGAGCCATCCTAACCGAAACCCCGAGCCGATTCCACGAGCAATGTGGAAGTATGATATGGGGCCTTCAATACCGGAAATGCTTGATTTCCTCGCCTTTTTCGCCAAGTTCCGTGAGCGATTCGATGCCGATCTCCAAATGCACGTCCGACCACGTGGAATCGACGTGCGCGGCGCTGGCCTGCGTTTTGACCCCGTGATCGGTCATCGGCAGGTCGGAAACCAAGAGGAGCGCCCCGCGGGCGATTTCATTTTTGTGGCCCACGATGAACAGGGTCGCCACCTCCATGTCGATGGCAATCGGCGTGTAATCCTTCAGCTTGGCCTTGAAGTCTTCGTCGTGTTCCCACACGCGGCGGTTGGTCGTGTAAATCACCCCCGTGCGATAGTCGAGATTTCGTTCCACCAACTTTTCCGACACAAACTTGTGCAGCTTGAACGACGGCAAAGCGGGTACTTTTTCCGGCAAATAATCGTCCGACGTTCCTTCGCCACGAATCGCGCCGATGGGGAGAATAAAATTGCCGATTTCTGTGGATCGCTTCAAACCGCCGCACTTGCCCAAGAACAATACACCTTGGGGATGATAGGCGGTGAGCAAGTCCATGATCGTCGCCGCATTGGGCGAACCGATCCCAAAATTGATAATCGTCAGCCCGTCGCTATTGGTCGCCGCCTGCATAGGGCGATCCTCGCCATGCACCTGGCAACCGAACTTCTTGGCAAATTTGCTCACGTAAGTGCGAAAATTTGTCAGCAACACGTGCGGACCAAATTTATCCAGCGGCATACCCGTGTAGCGCGGCAACCAATCCTTCGTGAGATCCAACTTTGTGACCATAATCGCGGAACTTCCTTCCGACAATCAAAAAAACGTCAATAAGGAACCTTGCTGGGGTTCGCCTTCCAGAGTTCGAACAATTCGCAGCACTCCTCGGTAAGCAAGCCGCTGACGAGTTTGACGTTGCTGCCGCCGATGCGGAGCAACTCCGCCGCGGGCAACTGCAACTCGTTGAAACCAGCCGTGTCGGCGTCGGCAATCGTCGCCCCGTAATACACAGTCCCCACGCGGGCCCAGTGCAGTGCCGACATGCACATGGGGCACGGCTCGCATGTGGTGGCCACGATCGCGTCGGTCAAGAAAATATTCTCGATCGTTTTGCAGCCCACGCGGATCGCATTGACTTCGGCATGGGCGGTGATGTCGGTCGTTAACACCACGCTGTTGTGAGCCCGGGCAATAACGGTATCGCCAATGGCAATCGCGCAACCGAATGGACTTTGTCCGTGGGCGATGCCTTCACAGCACGTTTCGATGGCAAGCTGCATTAATTCGGCGGGATCGATCATGTTGGCACCTGCGACAGCGATGTAAATGGCGACCGCAAAACTGGGGCTGCCGCCGAGCCACCTCTGCGGTTGAATGCATCTAGATTACCAGAAATCGCCCGCCGCCGCCTAGCATGAAAGTTGCCCGCTTGCGGAGGCTACGCAGCGGAGAGCTTAGCTTTTTTTGACGTGCGACATGAATCAAGACACTCGCTCAGCGCCCGCGGATGCGATGGTACTCTGCCTTGAAGGGCCATCTTGTCGCGAAGAAAAGTGAATCAGCCGCGCCAGTTCCTCGGTCGCGTCGGCAATCGAAGGGCTGGGGGCGGTAAAGCACGTTTCGGCATCCACCACGTGCATCCGTCCCGCTCGCACGGCGCTAAGTTGCTGCCAACGCGGCGCCGCGAGCAGCGTCGATACCGCTTGCCAGGTTCGCTCGGCAGTCCATCCGCAACAGCCGACGATTATCACTTCCGAGTCAGATTCGGCCAACTGTTCAAAGGAGATTCGCGACGAACGCATCCCGGGGGTCCCCAAAACATCGACCCCACCCGCGAATTCCACGAGTTCCGGTATCCAATGTCCCGCCGAGTATAAAGGAGCCAACCACTCCAAAAAGGCAACTCGAACGGGCTCGGCAATCAGGCTTGTTAGGTATCGCACGTTGAAAAGTCGGCAGCGAATCGCCAATGCCAATTCTTCGCCGGCGTCGCCACGATTGCACAACTGGCCCAATTCGCCGACACCGTTCAAGATGTCGTCGACCGTATTCGGCGACCATTCCCACACTCGTGCTCCGACCGTGCGAATGGTCCTGCGAATCGATGATTCGTCGATGGCGCACACGTCGCACAGCGATTGCGACAACACGACGTCCGGTTGCAAGCGGATGAACTGGCTTGCGTCGAACTCATAGAGCGGCTCACCGGCCCGCAACATGCGGCTCACGGCGGCGTCGATTTCCTCGGCGGATCCCTCCAGAGGACCCCGCCAACTCGTGAGCCTTGGCAACGCTGAGAGTTTCTCTGTCCTGAGGCATGCGTGGCTGATGCCCACCAATTCGTCCGCCAATCCCAAGGCACAGACGATCTCCGTTGCCGCGGGAAAAAGAGAAACAATTCGCATTAGAGTGAATCCTTTCGCGATTCCTGGGGAGCATTTTGTTCGTACGGACAGTGTCGGCAGCCATTTCCACAGCACCATCCGCGCGTGCGCAGGTACTCGGCGGTGAAAACGACGAGACCATTTTCTACGTAATAGTCGGTATTCAACACCAACTCGCTAATTCGCGCATTGTCGACGGTGTCCGGCAATTTCATTTTCACCAAAATGCGCAGCAAGGTTCGCTAAAGGCACAAACCACCAAGCAGCGCAAAAAAAGGAATTACCATTAACTGGCCTTCAACCCTCGAGAAGGCTTCGTCTATCCGTCCTGGTAGGTCTTCTGACTCCCAAGCGATGCTTCGCTCGCCTTCTCGCACTCGATTTCCGGAGAAATCAAACGCAATGGCTCTAGAAATGAGCGAAACCCAATGCTTGGTCACAGCGGCGGGGCCGTCCCGGATTCGCACCGGATTCCCTGTTCGTCGGTCGGAGAGAAACTCTGCGACCGACCACCATGACAGTGAAAGGCAGACTATCAGCACGGCTTTCGTGCGTCAAGCAGATAAAACAAAGCAGGAAGAAATTTGATCGCGTCTATGAGCTCAACACACAATCGAATTAAATATGCGACGCCTCAGCAAACCCAAGAGTGCCAGCGAACCAAAAGAGTGAATCGTTGAGGGCTCAGGGATAGCGTACGCAAGGTGAAGATTGGCTCCGTCTGATAACACCGAGAAGCGACCTGCAAGTCCGCTCTTGGAACTATCGATTGCGATCTGTTCAGCGGCCAAACCGAGAAGGCCCTCTGATTCCAAGATTAACCATTGGATCGATTGCGTTTGAGCGAGTCGCAATAACTGATCCAGATTGAGTAAGGCATCTGTCGCCACGAGTTCAATGACGAACGGGGCACCACCAGGATCGAGTGTGACCTGCCCATCAACGTCGAGCAGGTCCCATCCAATTGGAGAGCCCGCCGTGCCAGCCAAATCCGTCAATTCCCATTGATAGACGGTTCCAGAGCCCAGCCGCAACGCCCCGTCAATCGTCAAACGCCCCGAACTGTTACCGGGTGCGATTGAGACTTCGGAATCGAGCACAACATTGTTATGAATTGTGCCACCTCCGCTAAGCGCAACATCAGGTCCGCTCAGGATGAGGTCGCTTGACAGACCATCTCTCAGGAACTGAAAACTTGTCCCCGGGTTAATCGAAATCGAAGCACTGAGTTCCGCGCCTTCACCGACAAGATTGATACTGCTCTGTTCGCCACCGGCCACGACATTTCCACTCAAAGTTAAACTTCCATCAAACGACACGATTTCCACCTCTCCCGATAGGTGGACATCGCCGATGAAATTGACGTCGCCTCGACCAAAATGCTTCAAACGCGATCCGTCCGTAAACGTCGTCGTGGAATGAATCGTCGCCTGTCGGCCTACATCGCCGATATCAACGCCAACATCTGCCGAGTCAATTTCGTTCCGGCCTTCAAATTGCAAATCGCCAGCCAGGAAAACCGTGGATGCGCCTAACCGAAGCGTCCCACCGCGAAGTTCCAGATCAGTAGTTAAGTTGGTGGGCAAGGCCATTCGGCCCGATTCAAGCACGATCACTTTCGCTTGGCCTACCGAGTTGGAATTCGACACTGTGAAGTTCGTGGCGTCGACGACAATTTGCCCTGCATATGCAGGGCTTACCCCACCCAAATGGACGCTCCCACCCGTGATAAGGAGATTGCCTTCGAAATCGTCGAGAGTTCCCGTGATAGAAATCGCGGAACTATCAAATGCCCCGCTCACAGTCAGATCGCCCGATCCAGTCACGGGACCCGCGATTTGATAGCGTCCTCGCTGGTCGAGGCTGAGGATGCGACTGTCGCTGCGAATCTCTAGCGGCCCAGTCCATTGGCCGAGTTCCGGAGCAGACCACACACTTAAATCTCCTCCATCCAGGATGAGCAACTCGCCGCCGTTAGTAGCCTCAAGCTCCAAAGTGCCCCCAGCTTTCACAATCGTGGCATGGGCTTCATCGAGCGGTCCGCTGCCCAGCGTGGCAATTTCTCCCAGAGCAAGCGTGCCTTTCTCCACAACGATTTGTCCCGTAAAGTTTGGGTTCGGTCGTTCCAGTATGACCCGGCCTTCCCCCGTCTTAACCATTGTTCCCGCACCGGCGATCGGCACTCCGAGCGTACCGAATTCCAACAAGTATTCGTCGGCTTCGACGGTGCCGGTCGAAGCGCTATTGAGTGGCATAATCGATTCACCTTGCAACTGCAATCGGCCCAGCTTCCAGGCACCCTGTGCGGAATCTGCAAGGAACACACGCCCGTCGGCGACGTGCAAATCTCCCCCTTCGGGTAACGACTGATTTCCCTCGACGTACAGGAATGAGGACCCACTGACGACTGTTCCGCCAGTGTAGCTGTTTACACCTGACAGCCGCGCATCGCCGCGGCCTGCAAACGTCACGGCGACCGATTGATCGCCATCGTCGACGAGACTGGCCGAGATTCTTGTGTTGCGATAAGTATGCACAATCAATTCGCCTGAAGCTGCCGTCAACTCGCCGTTGTGGATTGTAGTATTCGATTCAGAGGCAAGAAGTCCACCGCTTGCGATCGTTAGTCTGTGACCTCCGAGGTTGAAGTCGCTGGCGGTACCGGTCCGCAACGCGTTGATGTTCCGATTGTCAGTGAGAGTCGTGTTGCCACCGAGCCGGACATTGGACGAAGGCGAGGCTGAGTTAATATTGCTCTCGTAGGCCTGTAGCTGCGCGTATTCAACAAATCTTCCCGAACCATTGATCCCGGCAAAATCATCGGGCGAGCTAAGGCCATTATCCTTTATCACAGCCCACGGCAGCAACGTGCCCGAGGGAATGTCCGAGTCTAAAGTGACACCTCCCCGAGCGTTTGGCAGCTTGACGTGAACAGTCGCCCCCCGTTCGCGTTTTAATTCATTGAGATGAAGTGTCGCTTCATGCGAACCTTGACCAGGCGTCATTTCAATAAAAAAGTGTCCTGCTTGCAGGTCAAGTCTACCTATCGTCTCCTGGCTATTCTGCGAATTGCTTCCAATCAGCTTAAGTTCGTTGGATCCGATTGAGCGAACGACAATATCGTCTGCGATGCGGTCGTTGGAATGGAGGCCCGAGTCGTCGAGAGTCAGTTTTTTTCGCAAGCTTCTGGTGCGACGTAAGGCCAC
>JBGTEU010000809.1:0-7459 GCA_041747595.1 Bythopirellula sp. | reverse complement strand
CTTGCAAGCTGGCCCGCCATTGGGCCGGCACCGCGGGAGTAAGCTCTCCGAGTTGATCACCAAGTTCCGCCGCATCCACTAGGGGCAGCCGCAAGCGTTGATGCTTGCCCTGGTCGTCTTTCACAAGCAGCGTGACGGCATCGCGGGAATCGCCGAGTGGCTGAGGCGAAATGGTATCCTTGGTAGCTATCTGTTCGTTGGTGGTGACTTGCGGGTGGTTCATACTCCAACCAATTCCAAAGGCTACAAGTGCGCTCGCGGCTAGTGCCAGAGAACTTTCCAGCCAGCGCCGACTCGTCCCGCCCTGAGCCCTCGTCCCATGAGATTGCACGGGGAGCAGCATTGGCGCGGCTTCTTGAGTTACGAAAGATTTGAACTCACTCCGCCAAGCTTGAGATTCCAGCAACGCGAGGGCACAACGCCGCCAACCATCAACACGATTGTCCAAGGAAGACAACAACTCTTGCCGTTCGGTGAGCGACAGCTCGCCATCGGCCAAGCGGTCGAAAATCAGATTGTCGTCGTGTTGGGTCATGATTCAGAGAAAGTTAGTGAGGAACCACTTCGGGGGCGAGCCGCGCAAGTGCCCGTCGCATTTTGGCACGCGCTCGGTGCAACCGTGCTTCCACGGCACTGGTTGTAATTCCCAAATGTTCGGCGAGTTGGCGGTAACTCCAATCTTCGGTGTATTTCAGCAACAATAATTCGGCGTCGCGGGCCGGCAACTTCGTAATCGCTTGCCTTACGATCTGCCGTTGTTCGTCGGCGAGCAACCAATCCAAAGGGTCAGGTTCCGTTTCGCTGAGCCGATTCGCTCGATCTGCGACATAGCGTTCAAGCAAACGACGACCCCGGCCCAAACGGCGGCGGTGTTGCAAGGCACACGTCACCGCAATACGGTAAAGCCACGGCGCCAATTTCTGCGGATCGCGCAACTGTACCGCATTTTTCACTGCGGCGGTGTGAACCTCTTGCAACACTTCGTCGAGTGAGCCATCTTCCACGCCACGCGCCCGTAACACCGTTGCCAACCAACGGCGGTGTTCCGACAGCACTCGCTGCCTATCGACGTTCGGATCGGGGGGATTCATGGCTTAGTCGGCTGAAATCAATCGTTCACGGAGATAGTTACCGCTGGACGAGGTATCTTGCGGAAAAATTTTGTCGATTCACAAGTTTGTCGTAATTTCTTGTGAGGCAATAATTTATTAGACACTTGCGGCCAAGCGGGATGCTGCCGTTGACCGCTAAGCCGCAAGCGGCGGGCCAAACGACGCACGATGGGGCGGCTGGCGGAGGAGCAAAATCCAGCCTATCAGCGTCAATACGAAGAACACGATGCTGATGTTCTGCGAAATGCTTAGGCCCGTCCCGAAGACGGCCGATTCATCCACGCGGATCTCTTCCAGCAAAAACCTGGAAATTGGGTGCAGGGTGAGCATCAGGGCGGCCACTTCACCATCGCGGCGGCGGAATGGGTAATAACTCCACAACAGCCAACACAGCAGCCCGGCGTCGATAGCGCTGTAAAGTTGAGTCGGATGCACGGGCAAACTGCGTGGGGGGAGGGTGGCGGGATCGAGGGTCGCTAGCTCGCCGAAACGGCCTGTTTCGTATTGCTCGATGTACGGCAAACTATCGTGGGGGAAAGTGACGGCCCACGGCAGATCACATTCTCCACCGTAACAACAGCCATTCAAAAAACAGCCAATGCGGCCAAAGGCAAGTCCGATCAATAGGCTTGGTGCAAGGAGGTCGGCCATCGCGAGCAATGGCAAACCTCGTCGCCAGACGAACACCAAAAGTGCAATCATCGCCCCAATGAATGCCCCGTAAACAACGAGCCCTCCCTCGGTGAATTTCAAAACGTTGAGTACAGTCTCCCGCCAATCGTCGGATTGGAAGCGAGTGTCCCAATACTCGATGACATAGAACAGTCGCGCGCCGATAATCCCGCATAAAAGAAAACCAAAGGCGAGGGAGAGAATCGTGTCTGGCGAAAGGCCCACTTGTTGGGCGCGATGCATCGCAAGCAGGATACCCGAAATCACGCCGCACAGTACCATCAGACCGTAACCGCGAATGGGAAGTCCCTCGGGAAATAGGCGCGGCAAGAACACGATGGCAATGCTGCCGATCACCAGTCCGGGTAGCAGCTCTTTCCAAGAAGTTGTGCTCAATTTTTTGGAAAGGACGAACATGCCCACGCAGCAGCCGACGATCCACAGCACCAGCACGATGCCGAAACCAAAGAGCGGTACGCCAACCCATTCAATCGGAATGCGAAAAAGTTCGGAACGCATCGTGTGAGCCGCCAAGTGGAAATAAGAATCGCCGAAGATTAGCCAATCGTGTGGTTATCAATCAACCTCGCTTGGCCAACACGCACAGCCAGTGCCACCACCGTGGGGCCGGCGAGTGTGGTAACTGGCTCGACGGTTCCTTCGGCCAGAAAGGCGATGTAATCGAGCTTTTGAATTCCTGCACTGGCAAGGCAGGCTCGCATTTGCTCGGTGATTTTCGCAACGTCGCATTCCCCCCGTTTATATAGCGATTCTGCTAGCTGCAGCGATTTCCACAAAGTGGCGGCTTGCTGACGCTCCGTGGGACTTAAATACGCATTGCGGGAGCTCATCGCCAGGCCGTCTACTTCACGTACCGTGGGGCACACAACAAGTTCAATCGGCAGGTCGAAATCGGCGACCATTCGATTAACAACGAGCGATTGTTGATAATCTTTGCGACCGAGGAACGCTCGGTCGGCGGGGACCATTTGAAACAGTTTTAGAACCACGGTCGCCACGCCGCGAAAATGCCCGGGACGGATTTCCCCTTCGAGCGGCAACGCTACGGGACCGACTTCCACAAACGTTTCGTGCCCCGGCCGGTAAACTTCCTCGGCGCCGGGGGCAAACACTAACCAGCAACCATGCTGGGCAAGCAGCTCGCAATCCTTTTCGAACGTGCGAGGATAGCGAGCTTGATCTTCGCCGGGACCAAATTGAGTGGGATTCACAAAGATGCTCACCACCGTGCGGTCGCATTGAGTCTGCGAGGCGTCGACCAAACTGAGATGTCCCGCGTGCAAGGCACCCATCGTTGGGACGAAACCCACCGTGTCCCCCGCTGCTTGTGCCTCGCGCACGAGGCGGCGAACTTCCTCCACGGTGGTGACAATCCGCATCTTGGTTTCGAGTTCCGCCATTAAGTTTGCTCGCGGGGAAAATTATTCGTCAAAAAATCAATCGGGCCAAGCCGCTCTCACCGCGGCGAGTGCTTCCTGCAAAATGACCGCGCGATCGGTCGAAGTAATATTTGCAACGGGGCCACGAAATTGACCGGGGTGCCTGAGCGCAATCGTTAATGAGGGTTGAGGGCTATTCGTCTCGCACGAGATTAATTTTATCGCTTTTGAGTCGACAAGGTTACTGGGTGGCGGGCACAGTTCTCGGGAAAGTTCGTTGGCGAGCCATTCCGCCAACCGTGAATCCTGAGCGACAATGACCACATCGCGCGGCGCGGTTTGCCAATGATTCCATAAGGAGGCTATTGTCCAACCGGAAGCGGGGTGCAGCATCTCACCGGCGATCTCAGCCGCGGGAGCGAGTACGAACTGTCGAAACGACATGCGTGGATGGGGAATCTGCAAATCCGCGTCGTCGATAATCGCGTCGCCAAACAGCAAAATGTCGATGTCGATCGTCCGGGCATCCCAGCGAACTTGCCGGTCACGGCCGAGTTGCTGCTCAATGCGTTGCAGTGCCGTTGCGAGTTCCTGAGGCGTGAGTCCCGTATTGAGCAAGATAGCCCCATTGAGAAATCTTTCCTGACCGGCAGGGCCCCCCACGGGAGTCGTTTCGTGCCAAGCGCTGCGGGCGAGGAGTTGGACATTCGTCAATGTGGAGATCGATTGCAGGGCAGTGCAAAGATTTGCCGCACGATCCCCCCGATTGGCCCCCACCGCTAGCAAACAGCGCGTCATGTTTCGCAAGTTATTTCAAAAAAAGAACAAGGGTCTCGGACAAGACTGCCAAAGACCCTTGTTCTAGCATCCATGCCACGGCGAAAAAATCGGGAGGGACCTCCGAATCGCGAAATAAATTCGCCGACTGTCGCTCCAGTCAATCGTCGCCCCCCGGATTTCGCACGAATCTTGCCTACTCGCAAACCATCAGCGCACCCAGCGCCGCGTCTGTGAAGGGATATTAGTTTCCTTGGAAGAAACGAACGGTAACAATCGTGAGGGCGTACCACGACCCTCAAGGCCGCCCTACGAATCCACCCCAACCATTCCTCTGATGCCCAGTCAAAATGTTGTCAAGTCAAAAATTCAACCGGCAATTTGCGAAATGGTTTTCCGAAACCAATCTAACGAGACGAACAACCTGTGATTGATGAATCAAAGCTTGTTCCGTTGAATGCAAAAACAAATCAACTTCTCTGTTCCACAGCAGGCCAATTTTGCGGAGTTTGCAGCGATTGTCAAGGAACTTTTTTCTTTGCAAAACTTTTTGTGGAACCACGACAAGTTGTGGCGGGGTTACTTGACAATTGTGCGGATGATCGGTCGAAAACGTCCCGATTGGTGGCCGCAACTTCTCTTAACATCATGAGGATGTTAGACTGCAGTCAAGAAAAGAGCTTAAAAAGTGCTGACTAATTCAAAGCAGTTGTTATCCAACTAATGACAAAGCACTATTTTCAGCCTGGGCTATAAACTTGAATTGAAGTGTTGCCTTTCTACATCTTGTTGTGTTACACCCGCCCGATTTAAATCCCGACAATTCGATGACCACCAAATCCGTTTCCAACTTTGCTGGCTTGCGCATCGCCTCCTTCGAAAGTCGCCGCGCCGTCGAAATGGAGCGGATGATCGAAAAATTAGCGGGTATACCGCACGTGAGCCCCTCCTTGCGGGAAATTGCGGTAGCGGAGCAACGGCCGGTGATCGATTTTGCCAATCATCTGATTACCGGACAAATCGATATTGTCCTTTTTCTCACGGGCGTGGGAATTCGGCAGTTATTGCAACAAATTGACCGTCACGTCGACCAGCAGCGGTTCCTCGATGCGTTGGCCGACGTGAAAACGGTGGTGCGTGGACCGAAGCCCTTGGCCGTGATGAGGGAACTCGGCATCGCACCCACGCTGCAGGTTCCCGAACCCAATACCTGGCGGGAAGTGCTAGCAACATTCGATGTCCACCTGCCGGTGGCGAATCAAACAATCGCCATCCAAGAATACGGCGTGCCGAATGTGAGTCTCGTGGCAGGTCTCGAAGCACGCGGTGCCCGCGTTGTTTCCGTGCAGGTCTATCGTTGGGATTTGCCGGAAGACGTCGGCCCGTTGGAAGAAAACATCCGCCGAATTGTCGACGCCGAGATCGACGCGTGTTTGTTCACTTCCGCTCAGCAAGTCATCCATTTATTACAAGTTGCCACGCGGATGGGCGTCGAAGCCGAATTGCGCACGGGACTAAGGCGTGTCGTGATCGCTTCGATTGGACCGACCACGAGCGAAATGCTCCGCAAGTTGGGACTGCCCGTCGATTTCGAACCGACTCACGGCAAGATGGGGCAACTCGTCAGCGAGCTTGCCCAGACGGCGGAAGAAATGGTCAAACGTAAGAGGCGCGTGGCTGAGCGAATTGCTGCACAAGTAGCTCCCGCGCTTACCAGCAAACCGCCGGCATGGTACGACAGCGTCTTCATGAAGGCGTGTCGCCGCGAGAGTGTGCCCTACACGCCGATCTGGCTCATGCGGCAAGCGGGCCGTTATATGCCGGAGTACCGCGCGGTCCGCGAGCGCATGAGTTTTCTCGAACTGTGTAAGAATCCGCAGCTTTGCAGCGAGGTGATGTGTACCGCGGTGGAACGGTTGGGAGTTGACGCGGCAATTATCTTTTCCGATCTGTTGCCGATCTTGGAACCGATGGGGATGGATTTGGAATTCACACCCGGCGATGGCCCAAAGATCGACAATCCGGTGCGTGAAGCAAGAGACGTGGATCGCGTGATCGAGCTGGAGAATGTCGACGCGCTGAGCTTCGTGGTGGATACGGTCGCGCAGACTCGCCAGGATTTGCCCGAGGGGATTCCGGTGATTGGTTTCGCGGGAGCACCCTTCACGCTAGCAAGTTACGCGATTGAAGGGGGCAGTAGCCGCACATTTTTGCACACAAAAACGCTGATGTACCGCGAGCCATCGGCTTGGCATGAGTTGATGGAACGGTTGTCGCGGTCGATTGTGCTGTATCTCAATGCGCAGGTTGCTGCTGGGGCACAAGCCGTCCAGTTGTTCGACAGTTGGGTCGGTTGTTTGTCGCCGGAGGATTACCGTACGTTCGTGCTGCCCCATGTGCAGACGGTTGTCGATGGTTTGGCCCCCGGGGCACCGCTGATTCACTTCGCGACGGGAAACCCCGCGCTGCTGGAACTCATGGCCGAGGCAGGAGGGGATGTGATCGGGGTCGACTGGCGGATTGGACTAGCCGCGGCGTGGGATCGCGTGGGACACGATCGTGCGGTGCAGGGAAATCTCGATCCCCTCATCCTGCTAGCGGATCGCGACACGATTGCCGAGCGGGCGACCCAAGTCCTCAAAGACGCAGCAGGTCGACTCGGACATATTTTTAATCTGGGGCATGGGGTGATGCCGCAGACGCCCGTGGATAACGTGCGTTTTCTCGTCGATTTTGTTCATGAAACGACGGGGAAAAAATGAGGTCGAGGAAATTCAGGATTTTTTATTTATCCCAAGGCCCGTTCCACACTTGTCGTTCGCGGTCGGCTAGGGGATCATAACTTTTCTCAATTCGCTCGGAATACATGATATGGCAGATCTTCCCAATCGTCGTTCGCACTACAGTCGCGAAGAATTAATCGAACATGGGCACGGCAGGGTGTTCGGCGAGGAATTTGCGCGGCTGCCACTGCCGCCGATGCTGATGTTTGATCGCATTACCTCGATCACCGTTGAAGGTGGTGAAAACGGTTTGGGGCACGTTGAAGCTGAGTTGGATATTCACGCCGACTTGTGGTTTTTTCAATGTCACTTTGAAACCGATCCCGTCATGCCTGGCTGCTTGGGCCTTGATGCCATGTGGCAACTGGTCGGATTTCATCTCGGCTGGCAAGGAAACAAGGGCAAAGGGCGTGCGTTGGGGGTCGGCGAAGTGAAGTTCACGGGCATGGTGCTTCCTGACTCAAAGGTGGTCTCTTACCACGTCGAGATGAAGCGAGTGATCACGCGACGATTGGTTCTGGGAATCGCCGACGGAATTATGAAAGTGGATGGCAAGCAGATTTACGAAGCGCGGGGACTGCGGGTGGGATTGTTTGAAGACATTCCCCCTTCGTTGTAAGCGGCCCCTGGTCGAAAAAAAGGAATAGCATGAAACGGCGCGTAGTAGTCACGGGTTTGGGCATCGTGTCGAGCATTGGCAACAATGCCGAAGAGG
>JBGTEU010000808.1:0-10280 GCA_041747595.1 Bythopirellula sp. | reverse complement strand
CTGTGATGACGGCACCATCGTTAGCCGGGAAGGCTCTGTCTTTATACGTTTTTCTCGCGAATCCACTTCACTTGAAGAAGCCATCAACTCAGCGGCCGCGAACGTCCAAGACGCGGGCTTTCAAATTGAACATGTCGAAGTGGCTTGTCCTGTTTAAGGACATGCGTTCTTTTCATCACTATTGTTCGCGTTTTGCGAACATGCTATACTTTGATTAATGAACGTCATCAGTCGACGTGCGATCCTTGATGCTCAGCGCTCTCATCCTCGATGCCGAAACTGGCTCGGTGCATGGTGGAAGAATGCGAAACGCGAGCAATGGACTAGCTTGGAAGAAGTCCGTCGAACTTATACCTTGGCAGATCAGGTTGGTAGCTTACTTGTATTTAACGCTCCCGAAGGAAAACGATTGATTGTTGGGGTCAGATACGCTCAGAAGGATCCTCCAAGCGGAGGAACGTTGTTTGTCAAGCAATTTTTAACACACACCGAATACGATCGTGGAAATTGGAAGGATCGATGAGCACCATCAGCTATCCAGAACTACTTCGACAGGCTCAACCTGAGATTATCAACGACGATAAGACTCATCGTCGTGCTTTGGCAACCGTGGATGCCTTGATGAAAAAGGCTCGTCTGAGCAAGGCCGAGGAAAAGCTGCTTGATCTACTTGCCAAGTTGATTAACGATTACGAAGAAACGATTTACCCGACGCCCTCTGTAGCACCCAGTGCCATGTTGGAACACTTGCTTCATGCCAAGGGCACGACACAAGCCGAACTTTCCCGTCAAACAGGCGTATCCCGCTCCACGATCAGCGAGGCCCTCAATGGCAAACGAAATCTCAGCGTGGAGAACGCATTTCGCCTTGCCAAATACTTCCACGTTGAACCGTCACTTTTTTTAGAAAGACATTGAGAGTTCCTCACGTCACCAAACCCTTGGTGACCATCATAAACACGTCCTCGAGCGTCGGCTCTTTCTCGGCGAAGGAAATCAAGCCGCAATCGGCCGTCACGAGTTGACGCATGAGTCGCTGCACATCGGCGTCGGAGCCGGTCATCTCAACGAGGCAGCTCCGCGCGTTCACTTCAAGGTGCTTCACGTGGGGATCGCTTTTCACGAGACCGACGCCTTGCTCGGGATTGCCGGTGAAGCGAATCTCGATGTGTCGGTTGCTCGTAATCCTGCGATAGACCTTGTCGATGGGACCGTGCAACAACAGTTGCCCACGCTCGATGATGCCGATGCTCGTGCAGCAGTCGGCCAGTTCCGTGAGAATGTGGCTGGAAATGAGAATCGTTTTCCCCATCTTGCGAAGCTCTTTTAGCAGCGCTTTCACTTCCAAGCGAGCTCGGGGATCGAGGCCACTGGCGGGTTCGTCGAGAATCAGCACGGGGGGATCATGCACCAACGTTTTCGCGAGACACAACCGCTGCTTCATGCCCCGCGACAAACCGTTGACGTAATCGTCGCGCTTGTGCGTGAGGTCCAACAGCTCCAACACGTCGGAAAGGACTTGCTTCCGCCGAGCACTGGGGACTTGATAGGCCACGGCAAAGAAATCCAAGAACTCCCACACCTTCATGCCGTCGTACACGCCGAAATTGTCCGGCATGTAGCCGATGCTCCGCCGCACGGCGATCGGATCGCGCGTCACGCTGTGGCCATTCACCAGCGCTTCGCCATGCGTGGCCTTGAGCAACGTCGCTAGAAAACGGATGGTCGTGCTTTTGCCGGCACCGTTGGGGCCGATAAAGCCGAACATCTCCCCCGCGGGAATCTTTAAGTTGAGATTCGCCACGGCCACGAAGTCGCCATAGTGCTTACCAAAATTGGTGATCTCGATCATGGCGACTCATTATTCTGTGCTGGAGAGAGGACATCCGCGGGACTATTCGCATCTGGCCGGGGCGTGGCGAGCGGTCCGTATGCCAAGTGGGCGATCACCACGGTCGCCCCCTGGTGTTGCGAGGCGGTGGGTTCAATTTCCATGCCCGGCAGCGCCGCGTCGATCACGCCGACCAGTCGCGTCTCGTCGCGTTTCCCCACCGGGTCGTGCTTGTCTTCCATGTTGAACGCTAATTGAAGGAGTGCATCGACGTGTATGGTGGATATCGCTCGCCCCCTCGCCGCCGTCTCGCGTTCCGGCGCAAACGGCAATTGTTTGGGATCCCATGCAAACGACCTGAGACCCAACACGGCTGAATTGCCACGACGCAAGTCACCCAGCCAACTCCCCTCATACCGCGGCTTGCCTGCATCGTCGTAGGTCCGCCGCACGACGGCCACGTCGCGCAAATTGTGCTGCGTGCGATTCTCCACCTGTTCGAGCCCCCGCGATGATTTGCCCAATCGCAACGGCCCCTCAAGTTGCACGACTTGCTCGGCATGAACCAGCCGCGTCGCCGACGAGGAAACCGTCAAACCCTCGAGCCGCGGCGAGCTGCTTTCATCGAACACGACCGACTGCTGCCAATCGGTCGGATCATCGCCACTCGCGGGAAACGGCAGCACGGCCGCCGACTGTTGATCGGGGAACTTGATTTCATAAGTCGTTGAGAGCGACGAATACATCGCCGTGAAGCGCGACAACAAACCCCGGTCATGCCCGCCGTATATTTCCAAAATCGCCACCTCGGTTTGCGAGCGCACGAAGCCGATGTCGAGTTGTGCCTGCTTCACGACAACCCAGGTGCCAAGAATCGCAATGAACGGCACGGCAATCCAGGCCCATTCGACCCGTTCGATGGTGCGGAACACAAGCCAATTCACCGGCACAAGCACCAACAAATAAAACGCCAGGCAACCCAACACGAATCCCGCCCCCGGCACCTGCACTCCCGCCGCCAGCAGCAACAACTCACGCACCACTTGGGCCACGGGGGAAAACTCGTCCCAAGCGGCCACGCCCCCGGGCCGGTCCACTTCGAGTTCTGAAATCTCCTGCGGCATGCCCATGGCGTTGGGCGCGGAGTTGTTCACGCGGCGCGTATTGGCCGCCGCTTGGGCATCGCGGGCGAAAAGTCGCAATGGGGTCGTAAAATGGGCATCCAATCGACGTTGATTAAGCCCAGCCCAATCGACTTGCTCGCCACCATAGGGTCCCGTTGAAAACATCCGCCGTGGCCGCTGCAACAGGCCGGCGTTCAGAAATCCATCAAAGCCCCGCCAATCGAGACACTCACGCTCCGCAAGTTGCAAAGCGGAAACCGTGATCAAACCCCGGCCGACATCGCGGGTGTAAAACAACCCACCTCCACCCACCAATTCGCTGCTGCCGGTGCGCACCAGCAGTTGAATTCCCGAGAACGGCTTGCTCGGCGCGAGCGGCGGTATCTCTTGTCCGTTCTCACGCTCCCCCCAATAAGCCGACCACGCAGCCAACTCGTTGGCCGTAATCTCACGCGGCCCGCCATCCTCGGCGGGCAAGTACGGATCGAGAAAACTCCCTTTAAGCATGGCGAGGGAATCGGGACCATTCACAATCAGCCGGCCACCCCAATGCAACCAATCCAATAGGGCTTCCTGCTGAGCGGAAGTGAACTGAGTGGGATCCGCCTCATCCCACACGATGTAAGCAATGCTCGTCCAGGCCAGCGGATTCTCGGGAAGGGGGATCTGCATACCGGCTCGCAGCAACGCGACTTGATAGTGAACCTGCGAACTCTCCTCGAATTCTTCCTCCCACGGGGCGCGGACCGTGTTCGTGACTTTGAGAAACGCGTACTTGTCGGGCTCCGTTGCCAAGACCACCAAGTTGTATTGATACGCGGGGATCGGAGTGATCTTTGGTTGGAACTGATAAACCTCGGACCCCGAATCGCGATCCGTCAAACGCGCCTCAAGCCGCGTCCCCGTGCTGTGTTGGGGGAGGAACAACTCTGTTTCGATCTGCCGTTCTTTCCCCTTGGCGAGCGTGACGCCGCGAATGATTTTGAGGCCGAATCGCGAATGGTCGAGCGGCACCGGCTGACGAGAATCATCGACGACCTCGGCCGAGAACTGCCCGACAAAATCGTTGTAGTTGGCCTGCATCGATTGAACGGCCGCGGTCCAGTGTCCCGGCTTGATGGCGAACGTGGGACCGTCGGCTTCTCCGTCGATGGCTTGCTCTCCAAAACGCGGCACGAGCCTGCCAATCTCAAGCGGCGGCTTTCGTTTTTCTTCGGCCTCTTTTTCCTTGGCTTCTTCCTCTGCAGCTTGTTGGGGATCGGGGGCTTGCGCGAACGTTGTCAGAGGCGACGCTAGCAACACACCGACTGCTGCGAAACAGACCCACCAATGAACGAAACTCCCGCCCTGCTGCTGGCTGCTCATTCCATCAAACTGCTGTCGTTCAAACTGCTGTCGTTGGGTGTGCATGGTCCGCAAGAATATCCCTGGCTGTTCCGTAGACTTTTCTGAAACTATTCTAGTCAAACCCCCAATCAGCCGCAGCCGCTAGCGGCACCGATTACGGCGACTTTGGCATGGTGGCATCGGGGCGTGTTTGCTATTTTTCCCGCCCCTGGGGAATCCGATTCTCTCTCAACGCCGCAAAGTCACACTATGACTTCCGCATTTTCGTGCTCATTTCGGTCGACGATGCTGTCCTTCGCAGCGGTGGTGCTGTGCGCCTCGGCGGGTTGCACCAGTATGCCTTTCCAAGACTACGAACGCACCTCGATCATCACCCCCGGCATGAGAATCGCGGCGATTCGTGAGGCCGGCGCACGAGCTCGGGATGCCGACTCCACCGAGCAAGCCCGCTCGGTCGATGAATTGGTGGTCCAAATCCGCACCGAACGCGACCCCCTCGTCCGCAAGGCAATTCAGGAAGCGGTTGCCGAATTTCAAACACCGCTCGCCCGTGATGTTCTGATCGCGGGGCTCAAAGACGACGATCTCGACGTACGGGTCACTTGCTGCCGCAAGTTGGGCGCTCGTGCTGAACCCGAGTCGGTCAGTGCCTTGAAGGAATTGCTCGAAGGAGACGAAAAGCTCGACGTGAAACTCGCGGCAGCCGACGCCCTCGGCAAAATCAACACCCCCGAAAGCGTTGCGGCCCTTTCGCTCGCCGTGAAAGACCGCGACCCGGCGCTGCAATATGCTGGCGTCGAGGCCTTGAAGGGCCTCACCGGCCAAGATTTCGGCAACGACGTGAAAGCCTGGCAAGAGTTTACCGAGCAAGGCCAGCCGATGATCCAACCCAAGGCGTCGATGGCCGACAAAGTGCGGAAGTATTCGCCCTTCTAATTTTCAGTGTGAAACCGCAGACAATCGGACTTATTTTCCGCTAAGCCAGCAGCTAGCACTGCTCTTCATGTCCGACCCGCTAACGTAAAATACCCACCTTCCCTGAGGTGGAAACTCCCGGACATTAACACTTTTTTTGAGGTCAATTCTCGCGGCCCTCGACCCGATACCAACTCCTACGGGCAGATTTTGGTCTGCAATGATTTGTGCCGACCAGGCCGTGTGGGACTTTTGGCGGAAGGCGTCACGCAAAGCGGGTGAACAACGCACCGCGGTATTTTGGGGTTTCGCACGACTAGGGCGACGATTTGTAGTTCAGGGGGGAGTGACTCGATGCAACGTAGGTTGCCAGAGTACGCGCAGACGCTACCGGGTCTGTGCGTGATGATGCTTTTTGCTTGGGGGTCCGCGGCTGCGCCGATGGCCTTCGGCCAAGGGAACTCGTTGGACGATCCCTTCGAAACTTCTTCCACGCTCGATTCCCACGTACCGAGCCAAAATCTTCTCTGGCAATCCAGGGTGAAAGGGTATTTGAGCGACACCGCTCGCCCTCCCAAGACTCCGACCGCATCAACACCCCTCGCCACTCAACCGGCCGCCACTCAGCCGACCGCTACTCAACCGGCCGCCGCTCAGCCGGCCCCCGTGACGATTGCCGATCTGCCCACGACAACCCCGCATGCAGCGACCCCGCAGGCAAGCACAGCGCAAAAGGGGGCATCCCCTTCGCCGTTCAGCAAGTGGATTTCTCCACGGTCTTCGACGACTCATCCTGTTCTAGTTCCTTCCGCCGAAGTCACGCCCACACCAAAGACCCCGCCGCATCAAACGCTTGTTGAACCCGAGGTGGCGCTCCCCGATGCCAGCGAGCAGGTTCCCGTTGCGGACAAGCCGCGCGATCCGGTAGTCGTCCCCGATGTGGCCCGCCGCACGATCCCCGCGCGCCAACCGAGCCGCTCCACCGGCCGACGAATTACGGAGATCCTCGATCAAGACCGCACTCCCCCCTCCAACGACTTGGCGGAAGAAGAAATGAACGCCACGCCGCTCAACGGCTATCCCGAGCCCCAGGCCGAGGAAGAACCGAAAAAGGACTCGGCGGAAACCGTGCCCGTGGAATTGCCACCGCTCACCAAGAATCAAAAGGTGATGCGCGAAAATGTTCGCCGCGTGTTGCGCTACTATTACGACCGGCCGCTGAATACCCGCGATCGCAGCCCGTGGGAAGTCATGCACTGCGCGCTTTCTTACGAAGTTCACAGCCGTGTTTTACAAGGCGGACCCCAGGGCAAACCGGTTTCCGCCGTGGGTTGGCTTTGCTTCAATCAATCGTGCCGACGCATGAAGCTCATGCACGTCGACGACGAAGGGGAACTAAACGTTCGCGTCGGACCCGCTCTGCAAGGTCATCGCGGCCAGTTGCTGGCAATCCTGGCCCAAGCCAAAGTCAGCAGCGAGTATCCGATGCTCGTCGACGGCCATGAATTCAAGATCAAGGATCTCATCAAGGCCGAGATGAAAACCTGCTATCCCCGCACGGAACTCACTTTCAAGCTCATTGGCCTGATGCACTATCTCGATTCTGAAACCAAATGGGTCAACGATCAGGGAATGCAATGGAACATGCGCAAGATGGTGAGCGAAGAAATTAAGCAACCCATCCGCGGGGCCGCCTGCGGGGGCACCCATCGATTGTCGGGACTCACGCTCGCCTACAAGACCCGCCAAGCGCGGGGGGAATCCGTCGACGGTGAGTACGCCCAGGCGCAGCGGTTTGTCGCCCAACATCAGCTTTACACCTTCCGCACGCAGAATCCTGATGGCAGTTTCAGCACCAATTGGTTCCAGGGCCGCGAAGACCAACCCGACATCGACCGCAAGCTCAAAACCACCGGCCACATGCTGGAATGGCTCTTGTACTCGGCAACTGATCGCGAGTTGAAAAGTCCCCGCACGACCAAGGCGGTTTACTTTCTTTCGAACCTCATGTGGCAGAATCGCTACCGCGATTGGGAAGCGGGGCCCTTGGGCCATGCGATTCATGCCCTGGTGGTGTACGACCGACTGATGTTCTCCAAGTACGACACTCCCGGCGATATGCCGATGGCCATCCGCGACACCACGCCCGCTGGCAGTCGGGGCACTCGTTGAGCACGCGGAAAACTCCATTGAACAACGGTGCCCACTGCACTACATTGCAGAGTCTCGCGGCCGTTGGCTCACTCTGGCACTCTCTCACATGGTTGGGGCAAGGTGTTTTTCATGGAACACCCTGCGACTAGTGGATGGCACCGTCGTATAAATTTACCGAGCAACTCCAAGCCTTTTGCGACATCGCAATCCGCCTGGCCAAGTACGAAGAAGCCGACGCCCTGCTCTTTTTGCTCGAAAGTTCGCTCGATTGGGAAAAGCTCCGGGAAATGACCGGCAAACAGCACGTCCTCTTGGCCAGCGATCAGCAAGAGCATCTCGAAGGGGCCGAAGATTTCGACTTCGACACCGTGTTGTTGAACATCCCCGATAGCCCCGTCTACGAGCGGCTCACCCAAGCGCTGCTCGAGAGCGTCGCCGACGATCTGCTCACGCCGGGGGCCTGCGTGGTGGCCCTCTATTGTGGCTTTGAAGCCGACACGATTGACTCGGTGAGCGTCATCAATCTCAATGAGCATCTGGGCCGACTCACCGTCCACGACCTCAGGCAACTCGAAACTCGCGTGCCGCTCGACACGCTCAAGACCACGGTCGATCTGGCGGTTGAAATCGGCCGCGAAGGCCGCGAAGGCAAACCGGTCGGCACACTGTTCGTCGTCGGCGATCATCGCAAGGTACTCAAGCACTGCCATCCGCTGGGATTCGACCCCGTGCGAGGGTACAGCGTCGAGGAACGCCGACTCGAAGATTCCAAGGTCCGCGAGTCGGTCAAGGAGATCGCCCAACTCGACGGCGCGTTCGTCGTCTCTTCGGATGGCACGATTGTCTCGGCGTGCCAATATATTTCCGCTCCCGCCGCCGAGATCACCCTCAGCAAGGGCTTAGGCGCCCGACACTGGGCCGCCGCCGCCATCAGTCGCGCCACCAGCGCGGTGGCCATCACCGTGAGCGAATCGAACGGCACGGTACGGCTTTTTCAAAACGGCGAGGTGATGCTCCGCATCGAACCCTTCCGCCGCGCGATGAAATGGAAAGATTTTGAGTACGACCCTCCGGGCGAGCGGTGAATGAGTCAAATTCTCCTCATAGCCGCGGGCAGCAGCCGGCGGTAAAGAACTCATGCAGCCGCAAGCTTCCAGCAGCGGCCCTCGCGGAAACCCGCTGGTTTCCCCAATTTCTCTAGCCGGGATTGTGCCTAATGGCAATAATTAATCATTAGGGCGCTAACCATTACCTGCCCCCGCAATGAAACTTGCCCCTGCAACGAACCCTTCTCCCTGGAAGGATACCTCGCACATGTTGGGCTACGATTTTGAAGAGAGCCTCGGCTATTGGCTTTGCACGGCCCAACATGCCTACATGGCCGCTTTCAAGGAACGATTGGCCCCCGAGGGAATTACTTACCGCCAGGCGGAAGTCTTGGCCTGGCTCGCGCTCGAAGGCCCGCTCTCACAAGCCGATCTGGCAACACGTATGATGATCGAACCTCCCAGCTTGGTCGGCACTCTTGATCGCATGGAAGCCCTCGGGCTGTTGGCAAGAAAAACGTGTCCCGAGGACCGCAGGAAAAATTTTGTTCACCCCCTGCCTGCCGCGGAAGAAGTGTGGCAACGGATCGCGGCATGTGCTCGTGAGATTCGCGCGCAAGCCTCCCAGGGCATGACAAAACAAGAGCTTGCGACTTTGAAAAAACTCTTGGGTAAAGTTCGCGGCAACTTCGCCGTGTTGGAGACCTTGGAGAACCTTTCATGAGTTGCCGTATGATCCCGCGAGTGATCTGTTTTCTGTTGGCGTTTGCCACGCTCTCCGTGTGCGCTCAAGGGCCACCAGCGCAGCAAGCGCCTCCCTCGCCGATTGTTGCCGCTCCCGTTATCGAGCAATCACTCGCGGCAACGCAAACGTTCGTCGGCACGGTGATGCCCTTGCGCGTCGCCACGATCGGCAGCGCCGTGGGGGGCCGCGTGGTCGAACGCCCGGTGGAAGAAGGCGACCGTGTCGAAGCCAACCAAAAAATCGCTCAATTGCTCACCAGCACGATTTCGTTGGAAGTCGCCGGGGCCGAAGGGGAATTGCAACTCCGCAAAGAGCAGCTCGCCGAATTGGAAAACGGCACGCGCCCCGAAGAAATCGCACAAGCAGCCGCCCGAATGGCCGCCGCGGCCGCTCGGCAAGAGTTTCTTGATTCCCGTTCCGCACGGATGGTAAGTCTGCTGAACTCGCGCGGAGCGGTTACCGAGGAGCAAGTCGAAGAAGCCCAATCGCAAGCCATCGAAGCCCAACAAGTTTATTTGGAAATGAAAGCGGCTTACGAGTTGGCGGTCGCAGGGCCGCGGCAGGAAACCATTGCCCAAGCCCGCGCCCAAGTGGCGATCCAAGAAGCCTTGGTTGAACAGCTTCGCGATCAACTCGAGAAGCACACGGTTTACTCCCGCTTCCCCGGCTATGTGACCCGCAAGCTCACCGAAGTAGGTGCGTGGGTGAACCCGGGTGATCCCGTCGCCGAAATTGCCGAGATCGATGAGGTCGACGTCGTGGCACAAGTCGTGGAACGTTCCATTTCGTACGTCCCGGTCGGCTCCGAGGTGAGCATCGAAATCCCCGCGATCCCCGACCGCATGTTTATCGGCAAGGTCATCACTTCCATTCCCCAGGCTGACGTGCGGTCGCGGACGTTCCCCGTGAAGATTCGGGTGAAAAATGAAATCGGCCGCGATGGCCCATTGTTGAAGTCGGGCATGCTGGCCCGCGCGGCGTTGCCCGTGGGCGAGCAGGTCATGGCGACGATGGTCCCCAAAGATGCCATCGTTCTCGGCGGTGCGCAGCCGATGGTGGTCGTCGTCAACGGAGCGGTCGCTCCCGGTGAGACGGGCACCCCGTCCCCCGTAAGTGTG
>JBGTEU010000807.1:0-2998 GCA_041747595.1 Bythopirellula sp. | reverse complement strand
TGCCAATCTCAAGATGAACGACCTCAACGCCCGTGATCTCGAGCACGCCGTGCGGATGGTCGCCGGGACGGCCCGCAGCATGGGTCTCGAAGTCGAAGGTTAATAACAAATAAGAATTCAAAAATCGGGGCGGCGAGCCCGCTTCAGCGGGCGGTTCCGAAGCGAAGCTAAGCAAAGCGAAACAAATCATGGCAAAAATAGCGAAAAGAATGAAGAAGCTCGTCGAGAAGCGGCCCGCGAGTGCGTTGCCCATCATCGAAGCGGTGGAAGCACTCAAGAAATTCGACGGCACCAAGTTCGTGCAGTCGGTTGAAGTCGCTATGCGGCTGGGAGTTGATGCCACGCAGGCCGACCAAATCGTCCGCGGCTCGATTGTGTTGCCTCACGGCATCGGTAAAGAGCAACGGGTGGTCGTATTCGCCAAGGGTCCCGCGGCGGACGCGGCTCGTGCGGCTGGTGCCGAGGAAGTCGGCGACGACGACTTGGCCAAGAAGATCCTCGCCGGTTGGACCGATTTCGACGTCTGCATTGCCACCCCCGACATGATGAAGGTGGTTGGTCCGCTCGGTAAAGTGCTCGGGCCGCGTGGCTTGATGCCTTCGCCCCGTGCCGGCACGGTGACTCCCGACGTGGCCAAGACCATCGGCGAATACAAAGCGGGCAAAGTCGAGTTCCGCAACGACAAAGGCGGCAACGTTCACGCGATCGTCGGCAAGCTCGATTTTGACAAAGAGAAGTTGGCGGAAAACATCCAAGCATTCGTCAACATCATCCAAGGCCTCAAGCCCTCGGGCGTGAAGGGGACTTATGTGCGGTCGGCGTACATCAGCGCCACGATGAGCCCCAGCGTGCAGTTGGCGGTTTAAGAAAAGTTGTCAGCTAGTAGCTCTTAGCTATTAGCCAGGCAGAGAACAACGAAACGGAGCTAACGGCTAATAGCTAACAGCTAAGAGCTTTCACAGTCATGAGCAAGTACGTTAAAGACCTGATTACCAACGAATTGAAAAGCCGCCTGGAGGGAGTCTCCGACGCGCTGTTGGTGGATGTCATTGGCATGGAAGCGAATTCCAACGTCGAACTCCGCAAGGAATTGCGGAAGAAGAACATGCATTTGTTGGTAATTAAGAACAGCCTCGGCCGGCGTGCCACCGAGGGAACCACCCTCGCCCCGGCATTCGAGGGGTCCGCGGGAACGTTGGCCATCGTGTGGGGCGGCGAAGACGTGGTGTCGCTCGCCAAGGAAATCACGCGGCTCGCCGCGGATGCCAAATACAAGCCATTCGCGCCCAAGGGGGGCGTGATGGATGGCTCGAAGTTGTCGGCCGACGACGTGAAAGCCGTCAGCAAGTGGCCGAGCCGCGAAGAGCAGTTGAGCATTTTGCTCGGCCAGATTCTGAGCCCGGGCGCGATGCTATCGAGTCAATTGCTTGGTCCTGGTGGCAAGTTGGCAAGCCAGATCAAGCAGAAGGGCGAAGGAGAAGCCGGTTCAGAAGAAGCAGTCGTCCCAGAGACAAGTAGTCCAGAAGCAAGTAGTCCAGCAGAAAGCTGATTTCTAAGCGAGCGGTTAGAAATTTGAAATCATAAATCGAATTGTGTCACGCGGGTTTTTTGACCCGCACAGTCAGAAAGGGTTTGAAATGAGCGATGCAGCCGTAGCAGAATTCTCTGCCACCACGAAAGAAATGGGCGACAAGATTGTCGGCCTGACCCTCAAGGAAGCCAAGGAACTGAGCGATTACCTCAAGGACGTTTACGGCATTGAGCCCGCCGCGGGCGGTGCCGTGATGATGGCCCCCGCTGAAGGCGGTGGTGCCGCCGCCGCGGAAGAGAAGACCGAATTCGACGTGGTCCTCGAAGCCGCGGGTGGCAACAAGATTGCCGTCATCAAGATCGTCCGCAGCGCCACTGGATTGGGTTTGAAGGAAGCCAAGGATTTGGTGGAAGCCGCGCCCAGCAAAGTGAAGGAAGGCGTTTCCAAGGAAGATGCCGAAAAGCTCAAGACCGAATTGGCCGAAGCCGGCGCGACCGTTTCCGTCAAGTAATGGATTGGCACAAGGCGAGCCGTTCCCGATGCGCAATCGATGAGCGGCCGATGGCCTTGGTGACTGCATTGCTTGAAATGAAAGTTGCGTGGCAGGCTCGAACTCAGCAGTTCGAAATCCAGCGCGTGAATTTTTTGGCCGAGGCGAAAGGGGGGAAGGTGATGTCAAGGAAGTCGGTTAGTCGCATTCTTCCCGCGCTCGTTGTGTGGAACGCCCCTGTTTCGCACGCCCTTGGTTTTGTTCGGCTTCAATTGGCCCGCCTCTCTGCCGAAAAGGCATGTTTCTCTACTGTGGAGAACCGAGCGGGCCTGTGTCGCAATATACTTCCCACCTCGTGATATCGGAGCAACTCGCCCCATGGCAGTCCCGGCTGAACGACGCTTACAAGTCCCCCAGGTTCGTACCTTCGGGAGCGCACGCATTGCCTATGACATCCCCGACCTGACCCAAATCCAAACCGAGAGCTACGCGCGGTTCCTGCAGTATGACGGAACCTCGACGATCGTTCGCAAGGACGATGGCCTGGAGAGCGTTCTGCGGGAAATTTTCCCGATTGAAAGCTACGACAAGACCATCCGATTGGAGTACTTGCGCTACGATTTGGGCAAGCCCCGCTACGAGCCGGACGAATGCCGGCAATTGCGGCTCACCTATGGGCGGCCCTTCCGCATTTGGCTGCGCTTGGTGAAAGAGCAGCCGATCGAGGAAGAGGTTTACCTGGGCGATTTGCCGATCATGCTTGGTGGCGGGGAATTCATCATCAACGGTGCCGAGCGCGTCGTGGTGAGCCAATTGCACCGAAGCCCCGGTATCGACTTCGTTTCGGAAGTCGAAGCCGGCGAACGCCGCACGCACAGTTGCCGCGTGATTCCCGAACGGGGAAGCTGGATCGAGCTCAATACCACCAAGAAAGACAGCATCACGGTCCGCATCGACCAGAGCGGTCGGTTCTCTGC
>JBGTEU010000806.1:0-3753 GCA_041747595.1 Bythopirellula sp. | reverse complement strand
CTTTTATTGAAGCACGCGACCGCGTGCTATGGCGGTCGCAAAGCGGGCCATGTCTTCAATCGTGGAAATGTATCCGCCAGCACCCAATTTCCAGCTTACGTCGGCATCGGTGGAGTCGACAACTTCTCCATTCAAACGGCGATAACCTTTTGCACGCCCAGGAATATCGATCCATTGATAATCTGGCTGCAGGGTACGGAGTCCCAAGGGCCGAGCAATACGTTTTTGCACTTGCGCGGCGAACGGCTCGCCACCGGAACGCTCGACGACAGCACTGAGAAGTATGTATCCATGGCTGGTGTAAGAAAATTCTTCTCTCGGCGAAGCAACAAGGGGCGATTTGTTAAAGGTATCCAAGGCCGTCACGCCGTCGGCAAACGGGTGTTGCTGCTTGTATTTTCTTCGAGTGCGGATCACTTTACCGTTACTGTAATGAACAATCCCGCTCTGATGGCAAAGCAAATCGCGGACGGTTATTCGCTCGGCGTGGTCCGGGAATTCGGGGACGTAGTCACGTACGTCGTCATCGAGATGAAGTTTTCCCTGCTCCACCAATTGCATCGTGGCAATCGCGGTCAACAGCTTTGAGACCGAGGCCCAGCGAAACATGGTTTTTTCGGTGACTGGCAGATCCACTGCTCGATCAGCCAAGCCATATCCCTTCAGATAAGCCAAACGGCCGTTACGGATGACGCCGATCGCCAGTCCCACGGCTTCTTGCCGTTCCATCTCGGCGAGCATCACCGCGTCGATTCGTTCAATCGAATCGTCGGCCAGTAGGGCCCTTTGAGCATGGAGAGGCTGACAAACGAACAAGACGATCAACGACAAAACGGTACTATACGTTCTCATGGCGAAAGAACTAACTGGCTGCACCCGCGCCCACTTTCGCGGGGACCGCCGCGCCGTTTGCGCCATCGCCTTGGGCCGTTCGTTTAGCCTGCCGTTCTTTCCAGGCTTCTTCAATTAATTCGGCACCCACCAGACCGTAGAGCCGCGGGCGGGGCGGAATCAGCGTCGTGTCGACGTCCTCAAAACTGAGCGTCGGCTCACCCTTGCTGTCAAAGGTGGCCAGCGTCGTCTTGAGCCACTTACGGTTCTTCTCTTCAAACTTGTCGCACCAAGCCTCGGCTTGTCGCCGCTTCTCGGCGGGGTCGGTCGCGTCGATCCCCGGCATGTCAAACGCAGGTTTGTAATGGGCCCCCCGACATTCGTCGCGGGCCAAGGCTCCCTTGAGGATCGCCTTCGCAATCGGGAACATGTCGCGGACCGCCTTGGTGAACAGTACGTTCTGATTTGTCCAGTTGCCCGTATCGGAGAGCGATCAATTCTCGATTCGCTCGGCGAGCTCGTTGACCTTGTCGATGGCACCGGCGAGTTGCTCGTTGCGACGGACCACGGTGGCGGCCTTAGTCATCACATCGCCCAGTTCTTGGTGAATCATATAGGGATTTTCGCGCCCGCCGGTCCGCTTGAGCAGATTGTCGTGCTCGACCTGTTTGACCGCCCGCTGGCCGCGGAACAGGCTGCTGAATTTCTCGTCGCTTGCGGAGCCCTTGAGCGACTTGAACGAATTTTCGATGCAGGGGGCAACAAATAGTCCCGTGAAAATGCAGGACAACAGCGAGTTCGCCCCCAACCGATTGCCGCCGTGGTATTGGTAATCGCATTCGCCGATGGCGTACATGCCGGGGACATGCGTCTGATGCGTGCGGGGTGAGCCGGGCTTCAAGCCCCCCTCGGCGGTCCGTTCGTAATCGGCCCACAAGCCTCCCATCGAATAATGGACTGCGGGAAAAATTTTCATGGGAACATCGCGGGGATCAACCCCTTGGAATTTTTCGTAGATGTGCAGAATACCGCCGAGCTTGCGATCGAGTTCCGCGCGCGGGATGTGCGTGAGGTCAAGATACACCGCCTGCTGATCCTTATCCACGCTCAGGCCGTCGTTGACGCACACGTCGAAAATCTCGCGGGTGGCGATGTCGCGGGGGACGAGATTGCCATACTTCGGGTAGCGCTCTTCGAGAAAATAATAACGCTCCGAATCGGGAATCTGCTTGGGATCGCGGGGGTCTTGCGGTTTGCGTGGGACCCACACACGGCCCCCTTCGCCGCGGGCCGATTCGCTCATGAGCCGCAACTTGTCAGCCCCGGGAATCGCCGTGGGATGCACCTGAATGAACTCACCGTTGGCGTATTTGGCCCCGGCTTGCACGGCACGGCTCACGGCACTGCCGTTGCAGGCCATCGACATCGTGCTGCGGCCATAAATCAAGCCGCAACCACCCGTCGCCAGTATGACGGCGTCGGCCGGAAAGGCACGAATTTCCATCGACACGACATTTTGTGCGATCACCCCGCGGCATCGGCCATCGTCGTCGATGACCGGGCCGAGAAAATCCCAACCCTCGTACATTTCAACGGCCCCGGCGGCGTGCCACCGCCGCACTTGCTCATCAAGGGCGTACAGCAACTGTTGTCCCGTGGTTGCCCCCGCGAATGCGGTCCGCTTGAACAGCGTGCCACCGAAACGGCGTTGGTCGCGAAAGCCTTCCGGCGTGCGATTAAAGGGAACCCCCAACCGATCCATCAAGTCGATGATTTTCGGGGCCCAGTAGGTCATTTCTTTGACCGGGGGCTGATGCTGTAGAAAATCGCCTCCGTAGACCGTGTCGTCAAAGTGCAACCACTCGTTGTCGCCCTGCTGACGGGTGAGTTCGTTGACGCTGTTGATGCCTCCCTGGGCGCACACGCTGTGCGAACGCTTTACGGGGGTGAGGCTCATGCAATCGACGGCGATCCCCAATTCGGCCAACTTCATTGTGGCCGCGAGACCTGCGAGACCACCACCGATAACTACAACACGCTGTTTTGCCATCCGAATACCTCAATACAAGTTGTCTCACGCAGAGGCGCAGAGTTCGCTGAGCAGAAATGGTTACCGCTTATAAACGCTAATCTTCGCTCGGGAAAAATCTTAGCGGAAATCAGCGTCGATTAGCGGCTTGTATCTTAGCGAACTCTGTGCCTCTGCGTGAAAATCCTATCTTTCCACCGCCGCTCGCGCTACTTCACCATTCGGTTTTTCTTCTTCGCCGGCGCGTTTGTGTTCGTTCGGTTCGAGTTCCCCCGCATCGACTTTATGGCGATACATGTTGTCTTCGGCCTCACGAGCTTCGCTCATTTTTTCGCCTTCGCCGTACTGCCGCATCCCGAAGAGGGCCCCCACGCCGACAATCGCTAGCAGCACTCCAAAGACGGTACAAACTCTCAGCGCCCGTTTTTGTGCTTGGGGACTAATCCACACGCCCCATGTGATGCCCATGGTCCAAATGCCATTGGCCAAGTGATACACGCAGGCGAGTACCCCGATTAAATAAACCGTGACCCACACGCCGCTTTGCAGCGCGGCACCGGCTGTGGAAACCGCGTTGTACGCGCGAAACTGCCCTCCTCCAAAGGGATGGACAATTCGGTCTACCCAAAAGCTGTTGTGGAACCAACCGTGCATGTGAAACACGTGAACCGCGATAAACACAAACGCGATCATGCCAGTGACGCGCTGCATTGTGTACCGGCGATTTGCCGCGTAAGGATAGTTTCCCGTGTTGGGAATCCCCCCCGCGACAATGGCGACTCCAACAATCGCGTGGAACAACATCGGTATAAAAATGAAGGTCCACTCCACCAAGGGCAGTAGCGCCCCCAGGCTGTGGATTTGATAGACGTTCTTCTGAAACGTGTTGGGGC
>JBGTEU010000805.1:0-4686 GCA_041747595.1 Bythopirellula sp. | reverse complement strand
AACATATAACTTTTCGAGCTCGGCGAGTTCCGTCTCCGTAGGTTCGCGACAGGTCGCCAACTGAAATCCGTACCGCAACTGCTCTGAGATCTTGGGCGAGGCTTTTGCCATGCGGTCCGCGAGAGCCTCGGCGCACTCGACAAAGACCTCGTCGTTGAGCATCGTCAGCGCTTGCAGCGGCGTGTTCGATTTGAGCCGACGTGGCGTGCAAACCTCGCGCGATGGGGCGTCGAAAACGGCGGCCATTGGGTACGGAATACTTCGCTTTGTGTACGTGTAAATCGAACGCCTGTAGCGATCATCCTCACCCCTGGCGGGAGTCATCCACTGATCGTCTTTTTCAAACGGCCGCCAGACTCCTTCCGGAATAGGTGGATAAACGGGCGGACCGAACTGCTTGGAACTCAAAAGTCCCGAGATGGCCAACGCCTGATCTCGCAGTGTTTCGGCGGGCAAGCGGATACGAGGTCCCCGAGCCAGCAAGCGGTTGAGTGGATCGCGTTCCACAAAGTCGGGGCGAATCTTACCAGACTGTCGGTAGGAACTCGACAAGAGCATCTCGCGAAGCATTTTTTTGACGCTCCACTCATGATCGAACTGAAAACGAACCGCTAGGTCATCAAGTAATTCCGGATGCGAGGGAGGATCACCTGACGATCCAAAATCCTCTTCCGTGGCGACCAAGCCCATGCCAAACAATTGGGCCCAGTACCGGTTGACGGCGACCCGTGCTGTCAGTGGGTTGTCAGAACTTGTAATCCATTTCGCTAGTGCCAAACGATCGGGAGGCACGTCCGACATCAGTGGGGGCAGCGAAGCTGGTACGCCAGCAGTCACCTGCTCGCCCTTGGTGAGAAACAAGCCACGCTCAAAAGTATGCGTCGGACGCGCCAGGTGCGCGGGTTGTTCTCGCATGACTGGAACCGCAACCGCTTCAATTGCCTTGAGCCCTTTCAATAACAAGTCACGGCGATTGTATTTTTTCTGATGCTCATCCGCCGATAAGAGCGCGAGTATCGATTCGTCGTCAGTGACAGCCAAATGTCCGCGCCGAGGGATCAGTGGGAACGCGTGAGCGACAAACACTTGATTCTTCAACCTTACCGACAACTTGCTGCCGGGAGGCACTTCCGTTTTCGATTCCAAGACGAACGTCGCCTGTCGTGGAAAGTGGATACGACTCAGTGCGGCAAATCCTTTAGAAGATTCGCCGTTAAGACTTTCTTGAGGGTTAAAAAAGGGTTCAGCCTCATCTCCAATAACATGGCTCAAAGCCAACAACTTTGGTTTTTCGCCTGGAGTCAGTAACTCCATTTCTACCTGCGAGAGCACAAATCCCCACTCTGAATCACGGATCGCCCGCTCCGGATCGAGCGGCAAGATCGTGACACGCACGGCAGCCAAGCGATCAAGACCTTGAGGTAAAGAGGCTTCTAGCTCAAAAAGAGTGTCCCGTGAAACCGTGCCAACCGTGTGGAACTCATCGTGGTCATCGTGTTTCTCGACGTTGACCTTAGTGTCGTTGTTCGTACTCGCCTTCAATCCAACGAGTGGCCGCCAAATCGATGCCTGGGACACGCATGCATACTCTTCTTGCCAGAGCGATTCATTGAGCGACCGAATCTCGCGATCGATTTTCGAGGCCAGGTTATAATTGGAAATCTCTACGGGCACATCAATCTTGGGATAATCTTCAGACAAGTCGCAGTCGGCTGTATTGTTATAAAACGCCATGAAACGATAGAAATCCTCGTGGCGAAAGGGATCGTAGGGGTGACTGTGGCACTGAACACATCCAAAGGTGATTCCCTGGAATGCCTGCCAGTTGGTGCTTACCCGATCAATGACGGCCGCAATACGAAATTCCTCATCATCGGTGCCCCCTTCATGATTCGTTTGCGTGAGTCGCTGCGCCGTTGTGGCGATCAAGTCGTCTAGCTCTCTGTGTGAGAGCAGATCTCCCGCAATTTGCTTTATTACAAATTCATCGTAGGGCATATCCTCATTGAGCACTCGAATAACCCAATCACGGTAGGGCCAGACATCGCGTTTGCGGTCGTGTCCCAGACCCTCCGAATCGGCGTAGCGCATCTGATCGAGCCAAACGCTTGCCCACCGCTCTCCAAAGTGTGGTGAAGCGAGTAGTTTATCCACCACTGCCTCGTAGGCTTTATTTCCTCGTCGTGCAGCATCGCTCAAAAACTCAGAAACCTCTTGGGGGGAAGGAGGGATGCCGACCACATCCAGGCTGACCCGCCGCAACCAAAGCTCTGGCTTCTCTTCTTCGGAAGGTGACATCCCCTCTTTTTCCAGACGAGCAAGTACAAAGTGGTCGATGGAATTACGACACCACCGGGAGTTCTTGATAGCTGGAAGTTCGTGTTGCATCGGCCTCTCGTAAGCCCAATGTTCTTTCCATTCGGCCCCTTCGGCGATCCATTTACGCAGCAGCTCAATTTCACGCTCCGAGAGTGCCGGGCCATGATCCGGCGGTGGCATTCGGTAATCCGACTCGGTCGAACAGACTCGATCGATCAGAATCGAAGCCTCGGGGTCGCCAGGCTCTACGATCCAACCCTCTGGTGGAAGCACCTGATTGGCGTAAACAAAAGACACTTCACCGGCCTGCTTTACTCCCCCATGACAGGCCGTACAGTGCTGAACAAATAAAGGGCGGATATCGCGATTGAAGTCGACGGTCCTACTTGCCTGCTCAGATTCTGCCGCGTCCACTCTTAGGTGGCCAATAGTTACTCCAATTGCGAGTACGAATAATGCCATCCGGCGACTATGTTTAGTCCAAAGATTCATCGATTTCTCTCCCACAAGAAAACTCGTCCACGACAATGTTCCCTTGGGCGTGGAGTGTGTTTTCGCGGAAAATGGTTCCTCCGGCGAACTGTCATGAGATCGACGAGAGAGAGTTCCGAAACTCAGTTCTGATAGAAATATATTCACTTGAGTTTGTGAGACCGGCAATTTGTTAACTATGCCGGTCTGCTGTCTTAGACATGGCTACTAAGCGTATCCGCACGTTGCCCCAATTCGTTAAAAAATTCTTCGTACTCTGCTTCGAAGCACTCCGATTCTAGAGTTATTGTAGACTTCAAAGTCTCAGGAGACCGGTTGATCGATTTCTGAAAAAAATTAGTTTCTGCGTATAAGCTGTTGGACAAATAGTCGGACTCAAGGAGGACTATTTCCTCGGCATTGATGTTTTCGCTTGCAATAGGACCATTCCTATAGATTCCCACCAAGGAAGAGGCATCAAGTGAAGATAGAATTTCCGAAGGCGTCATTTGCCTTGGAGAGTCCATTTCGACTTCGTTAGACACGCTGAACTTCGATAGCGGGTCGAGATTGGCATCCTCTTCCGCAAGGGAAGTCGCGAGCGCTCCACCACCAGTGTATTGGTAGGTTTGTAGGATCTCAGCCGCACTTAGACCGCGGGTATAGAGAGTAACTTCATCGAGATAACCACGATACGGCGCTTCATATCGACCTGCCTCGTTCCGGACTCCGAACTTAAGCGACTCAGGAGAATTATTGATCGTGACCACCGGGTCGTTCACGCCCGTGCTGACAGGATCCTCGACTCCATTAACGTAGAGCTTTATTTGGGAGCTGGGATTGCCATCCCAGGTCATGGCGAGGTAATACCATTGACCCACTTGTAGCGTCGTGGAACCAGCAGGCCCCTTTTGGGCGAAGCCGCCTTGGGCATTCACGCCTGCGATGTAGGCGCGGATCTTTCCTTCATTAATACCCAGATAGTATGCCCGCTCCGTGTTGATGCCGGGCGGCACGTCTTGCTTGGAAACAATCATGTAGAGCGTGTTAACCGCGGTGGGTTTGACCCACGCACCGATCGAGATACCCGTGCTCACGTCGCCGTTGTCTCCCAGATCAACGTGATTGTAAGTCAATGGATTGGTAGGATTGAGAATCAGGCCGTTGCCGAATTTGCCGGGGACTCGCGCTCCAGTTGTTAATCCGACGAAGGATCCATTAGGAATATTGCCGGATTGATCCACAACGGTGGTGCCTGATTCCTCGAACTGCCAATGTCCCAGCAGACCAGCTTGAACGATATCATTAATCGGATCGTCGTTGTCGAGGATGGTAACCGTGCCACTGTTCTGGGCACCGATGACATAACCGCTTCCGACCGATAAGGTGAGCGTCACCGTTTCGTCGTTTTCTACCAGGCTATCGTCAACTGGCGCGAGGATAATCGTGGTCGAGGCTTGCCCATCGGGGATTACTACCGTCCCCGTGAGCGGAGTTGTATAGTCGCTGCTGTCAGCGGTACCGCTAACAACGTAATTCACTGTCAAATTTCCACTAGTACCAGTACGAGTGAAAGTGAATATTCCGCTGGTGGGACCGGCTTCGCTGGCGTAGCTATCAGTGGCGGCCAGGGTGACAGTTTCGGGACCCGCCACTAAACCTGACTCAACTTCGACGTTGTCGATAAGATAGTCGAGCTCATTAGCGTTCATTCCGATGACTACCTCATCAAAGAGATAGGTCACAGGATTGTTATCCACGCGGACAACATTCATCTGCACATTGCCGCTGGAGTCCAGAATTGTCATTTCGAGCGTCAACTGATTAGCCCCCGTGCGGGTAATTTCCAGCAGAGCCGTATGCTTAAGCGAGTTGCTAATCGTGTTGCTTTCCTCA
>JBGTEU010000804.1:0-1821 GCA_041747595.1 Bythopirellula sp. | reverse complement strand
AACGAAGCGGTTGATCGATGTGTTCAAGAACCTGAAATGCCGTGACCGCGTCAAATCGAGATACCGCACCTGATGGCATCTCGTCAACCGAGCCGACGCTTGCATTCAACCCGTATTGGCGTGCCCGCTCGACTGCCGTTGGTGACACGTCGATTCCATGAGCGGCATTCCCCCGCCCCCGCGTCTTTCAAGAGCCGCAGGAATGGTAACCGTTCACGGGTCGGTGCGGATATTTTGAGAATTGATCTGGACTCGGGCGACCGATATCGGCGTCAATCCCTGCATGAGCAGGATCCCGCCGGAACTGGAAGCCGAAATGACGCCTGCTGTGAAGGCGGCGTTTTTGGCTTTGCTGGACCGAATTGACCAGCTTGAGGCGCAACTCCAGAAGCTCACCCCACGAAATTCGTCGATTCCTCCCAGCACCGAGCATCCGCACGCCAAGCCTGAACGCAAGAAGCCGGCTGGCAAAAAGCGCAAGCGAGGTGGCCAACGAGGCCACGAGCGACACCTTCGGCAGCTCGTCCCCACCGAGCAATGCACCACCGTCACGGAGTGTTTTCCAGAGGCGTGTCGACGCTGCGGCGGCGAACTGGAACAGGTTTCGGATGCCCCGCAGCGACATCAAGTCTGGGAACTTCCGCCGATCCTGCCGATCATCGATGAGTATCAACTCTTTCGCGGGCATTGCCCCTGTTGTGGGATTACGACGACTGCGACTCTGCCGGAAGGCGTGCCGCGCGGCCAATGCGGACCGAGGCTGGCTGCCTTCACGGGTCTCTTGATGGGCCACTTCCGCCAGAGCAAACGACGGGCCGCAGCGTTCCTCGGTGATCTGCTCAATGTGCCGGCGAGTCCCGCCTGGGTCGTCAAGATTCAAACGCTCGTCAGCCAAGCGGTTGCGGCGCCGTACGAAGAACTTCGCGGGCGGCTTGCGGAGCAGCGGCAATTGTTTGTGGATGAATCGCCCACGAAAGAGAAGAACCAGAAAGCCTGGCTCTGGGTGGCCGTCGCGCCGCTCTTTGCCGTGTTCGGCATTTTTCTGAACCGGTCCCGCGAATCGCTCGTCTCGCTGGTCGGCGACTACCAAGGGATCATCCTGAACTGCGATCGGGCCAAGATGTATCTCGACGGGAAGCGGCTTCAGTGGTGTTGGGCTCACCTGAAGCGAGACTTCCAAAAGCTGATCGATTCGCCCGACGGTCAAGTGCGTCGATTGGGGCTGGACTTGATGCGGCAGCATCGAAGGCTGTTCGAGCATTGGCGCCGATACAAGGCTGGCAAACTGAAGTGGGGCACCTTTCAGAGCTATGTCCGACCGATTCGCGAGAAGGTTCACAACTTGCTGCTGCGGGGCACGTTCAGCGGAAATGCCAAGCTGATCGGATGCTGCGACGCTCTTTACGATCGTCGTGAGCACCTGTGGACGTTTACTCGGGAGCAGGGCATCGAACCGACCAACAACACTGCCGAGCGGGCATTGCGCCCGGCGGTGATCTATCGCAAACTGAGCTTCGGCACCCAAAGCGGCTCGGGAAGCCGCTTTCTCGAGCGACTCCTGACTGTTTCGGAAACCTGTCGATTACAAAATCGCAACGCCTATCAATACCTGATCGACGCGATGGTGGCCCATTTCACCGGCAGCCCTTTCTCCTCCCTGCTCCCCAGCAGCGCTCGACCCAACGTTATCGCTGCCTGAACACGGTCCAGCCCGTGAACGGTTACCTTCCGCCATTATGATCGTGAACCGGGCTACTTCGCGCCGCGATTGGAAGGCGTGTGGGCCCGATTTCCTTATTTGCACAACGGCAGCGTGCCAAA
>JBGTEU010000803.1:0-3962 GCA_041747595.1 Bythopirellula sp. | reverse complement strand
CGACCATGGCAATCTGTATGGCGCGTTGCAGTTTTATCAGGCCTGTAAGGATGCCGAGATCAATCCCGTGCTGGGCTACGAAGCGTATGTCGCACCGGGGAGTCGGTTCGACAAGTCGGGGGCCAACAGCAGCAAGGAAGCGACCTATCATCTCACGCTGCTCGCGCAGAATCGCATCGGATTTCAGAATCTCATCAAGATGGCGAGCCGGGCATTCCTTGAAGGTTTTTATCACAAGCCGCGAATCGACCGCGAGCTGTTGGCCGATCACAGCGAAGGGATTATCTGCTTGAGTGGCTGCGTCTCCGGCGAGTTCAGCCGGGCGCTGCTCAACGGCAACAATGCCGCGACCGAGGAGCAGATCGCACAAGGGATCAATATCGCCCAGTGGTTTCAACAAGTCTTCGGCAATCGCTATTTCGTCGAGATTCAAAACAACGGCCTCGAAATCCAGCGACAGGCGATGGAGGCCGCGGTCGAGGTCGCCAAGCGCGTCGGGCTCCCCGTGGTCGCTACCAGCGATGCCCATTACGTGAACCAGGAAGATGCCGAGGCGCAGGACGTTTTGCTCTGCATCAACACGGGCAAATTCCGCACCGACACGAACCGCATGAAGATGGAAGGGGACCAATTCTTTCTGCGGAGTCCCGAGCAAATGTACGCGGCGCTCCCCGGCAGCGACGAAGCCTTGCAGCGCTCCCAGGAAATCGCCGACTCGGTACACATCGACCTGGAACTCGGCAAACGTCATTTCCCCAGCTTCAAGCTTCCCGACGAGAAGAAATCCGACGAATACTTGCGGGAACTGTGTCTCGCGGGGCTCAAGGAACGCTACGCCGAGGAAGCCCACCGCTGGAACGGCGACGATCTCTCGCAGGAAGTTTACGACCGGTTGGAGCGTGAGTTAAACGTCATCATCAATCTCGGTTTCTGCGATTACTTTTTGATCGTGTGGGACTTCGTGCGGTTCGCACATCAGCAGGGAATCCCCTGCACGGCGCGCGGTTCGGGTGTCGGCTCGCTCGTTTGCTATGCGCTCAAGATGAGCCATGTCTGCCCGCTGCAATATGATTTGCTGTTCGAACGGTTCCTCGACGAGAATCGCCTGGAAGCCCCCGATATCGACATCGACTTCTGCAAGGATCGCCGCAACGAAGTCATTCAATACGTGAAAGACAAATACGGCGAGGCGAACGTCGCGCAGATCGGCACGTTTGGCACGCTTGCCGCTCGGGCGGCGATTCGCGACGTCGGCCGCACGCTGGGGATGCCGATCTTCCGCGTCGATCAAGTCGTCGCCATGGTACCCGACCAGTTGGGGATCACGATTGATGCGGCGCTCAAGCAGAGTGACGAGCTCAAGAAATCCCACGAAAGCGATCCCGAAATTCGGCAGTTGATCGACCTGGCGCGCAAGATCGAAGGCCTCGCGCGAAACGTGGGAACGCACGCCGCCGCGGTGGTGATCGCCGAGAAGCCGGTCGAAGAGTACGTCCCCCTGCAACACGTGAAGGGCAAGAGCGAAGTCATCACCCAATGGGCGATGGGAGACGTGGAGCGCGCCGGCCTGCTGAAGATGGATTTTCTCGGCTTGCGGAATCTCACGATCCTCGCGCGTACGATCGAGCTCGTCGAGCAATCGCAAGGCAAGCGGATCGACCCCTACAAGTTTCCGCTCGACGACAAGGCAACATTCGCGCTGCTGTGTCGTGGCGAGACGAAGGGCATCTTCCAATTGGAAAGCGGCGGCATTCGCGACTTGCTGCAGCGGATGAAGCCCGACCATTTTCACGACATCATCGCCACCAACGCCCTCTATCGCCCCGGCCCGCTCGAAGGGGGGATGGTCGACGACTACATCGCGGTGAAGCATGGTCGGCAAGAAGCCGAGTATCCCCACCCGGTGATGAAAGACGTGCTCGTCGAGACGCACGGCGTGATGGTGTACCAAGAACAGGTCATGCGGATTCTCAACCGCCTGGGGGGCATTCAGCTTTCCAACGCCTACACCTGCATCAAGGCGATCAGCAAAAAGAAGCTGCCGATGATCGCCAAATACCGCGAGGAGTTTCTCGAAGGGGCTCACAGCCAGGGGCTCGACAAGAAGCGAGCCGCCGAATTGTTCGGCATGATCGAGAAATTCGCGGGTTACGGTTTCAACAAGAGTCATTCAACCGCTTACGCGCTGATCGCGTACATGACCGCGTACTTGAAGGCGCACTACGCCGTGGAGTTCATGGCCGCGCTGTTGTCGTGCGACATCCCCGGCCGGAATTTCAAGAGTAAGGATTCGCTCGTCGAGCATTTGGAAGATTGCCAACGGATGGGAATCGAAGTCGTCCCGCCATGTGTCAACACTTGCGATCCCGATTTCACGGTGGCGGGCGGAAAGATTCTGTTCGGACTCGGTGCGATCAAGGCCTGCGGCACGGGGGCCGCGGAAGCGATTGCCGCCGAGCGCAAGAAAAACGGCCCGTACAAGAGCCTGTTCGATTTTTGCGAACGCATCGATCCCCAACTTTGCAATCGCGCGACCATCGAAGCACTCGTCAAAGCGGGGGCGTGCGACGGTCTCGGCGGGCATCGCGCGCAGTTGATGCTGATGCTCGATCGGGCGCTGCAGTCGGGCGCCGCGGCAGCCGCCGATCGCCGCAGCGGACAGAAGGGATTGTTTGGCGACGACGAGGACGAAGAAGTCGCCGCCGCGCCCGTCGATATGCCCAACCTCCCACCGTGGGACGAAAAGGATCAACTCGCCCGAGAGAAGGAGGTGCTCGGCTATTATCTTTCCAGCCACCCGCTCGCCGAGCACGAGCAAGTTTTACGCACCTATTGCACGAGCTCCGCATCGCTCGCCAAGATGAACCACCGCGACGAAGTGGTGCTCGGCGGGATGCTGGCGGCGATCAAATTTTCGCACACCAAGAATCCCCGCCCCGGCAGTGTCCATACAAAGTACGCGATGTGGGATTTGGAAGACCTCGATGGGCTCGTCCGCTGCATCATGTGGCCCGAGCAATTTGCCGAGTTCAGTGAATTGGTCGAGCCCGACAAAATTCTCGGCGTGATCGGCAAAGTAGACCGCCGGCCGGGGAGCGAGGAAACCAACGTGATCGTCGACAAACTGCTGTCGCTCGACGACTTGGCCAAACAATTTTCCAGCGGCATGGTGATTCGCGTTCGCGAAGATCAACACGGTGAGCAAGGGCTCGTCCAGCTCAAGGAAATCGTTCGCGGCTACCCCGGCAAGAAACGCCTGAAGCTGCGGCTCGATCTTGTTGATGGCGGGTATGTCTCATTTGACTGTGGAACGTCGGGCATCGAGCTGAACCCGGAGCTAAACGCACGGATCGACCAACTCCTTGGCGAGGGAAACCGCATCATGGAACGCGCCGCACCACCGTCGCAAAACAATGGCAACGGAAATGGCCGTCGCCCGCGCCAAGCGGCACGTACCTAGCACTGGCATGTGAGTTGCAGAGCAGTCTATTATGAGCAGCGAATACCTAAATCCCGGGCCGGCGCGTGAAGCGATCGATGCGATGCAGGGGCCCGTTCTGCTCGAATTCGGCACCGGCTGGTGCGGCCATTGCCAGGGCGCTGCCCCGCTCATCGAATCCGCGCTCGCGGAATTCCCAGCCGTGGAGCACATCAAAGTCGAAGATGGCCCCGGCCGACCCTTGGGCCGTTCGTTCCGCGTGAAATTGTGGCCGACGGTGATCGCACTCAAAGATGGCGTCGAGGCGGACAGGGTCGTGCGACCGCAAAGCGCCGAGGAAATCCACTCGGCGCTAACTCAGATCTCTTGAGCTTGCAGAAAAGTAGCGACTGTCTTTAATTTCAAGAGTAGTTATTGAGATTCCAGGGTTTATTTTGCTTGAGGATGGCATTGAGGATGAGCAGGAGCTTTCTCATGCAGGCCGTTAATGCGGTCATTTTAGCTTTCCCTCTCTTGAGCAGTT
>JBGTEU010000802.1:0-4985 GCA_041747595.1 Bythopirellula sp. | reverse complement strand
CTTGCCCGATGAAACAACGGCATGGCAAGTCGTCACCGCGAAAAAACCTTCGCCCGAATTGTGGGCCGATTTGGAATTCGCTTGGGCCGTCTGTCGGCACGTGAAATCAAATGCTATCGTGATTGCCAAGAATCAAGCTCTTGTCGGAGTCGGGGCGGGCCAAATGAGCCGTGTCGATTCGGTCGAAATCGCCATTCACAAAGGGGGCGAGCGAACGGCCGGCTGTGTATTGGCCTCCGACGCGTTTTTTCCGTTTGAGGATTCCATTCAACAAGCGGCGGCTGCGGGAATCGTGGCAATCATTCAACCCGGCGGATCCAAGCGCGATCCCGAAGTAATCGCGGCCTGCGATGCCCACGGCCTGCCCATGATCTTCACGGGCATGCGGCACTTTCGACATTAAGAAGAATATTGCCAGGGCCGCACCAGACCTAGTCGCAGAGGGGGTCGGCGACTCTTCAAAATCGAGGCTTCTATTGCGAAATTCTCTTGGCGATTGGTCGATATAGGCGCGACTTGATTTGCGTGACATCGACCTGGGCGAATTGAGAGTACTGATATCTTTCAATTACAAGTCTCGAATTGCTCCGTCAAGAAACAATTTTGCCGTGGCTCTCGTACGGCGTGCATGGAGATGTCAGTCAGATATCTAGTCGGCATCTAACCGACGCTTAATGGCACGATGTTTGCCAGGGGAATGCCGTAGTGCGGAGGACTATGAAATAGTCCGTCAGAGTAGATCGTCGGTTAAGGCGGCATTCTTACTTTCTTTAACTCGGGAGGCATTCAAATGAAGTTACTCACTAGGGGATGTGTTATGTTCTCAGCCATTCTGCTATTTGGCTCATGCTATGTGCAAGAAAGCCAAGCGCTGGGCAGACATGGGGGGAGTTGGGGGAACCATTCCTATCACGGCGGTTCCTGTGGAAGTGCAGGAAGTTGGTCGGGTCGACGCCACCACCACCGACGTCATACTCATTCTCATTGCAAACCAACTTGCAATAACTACGTTAGCCATTCGAGTTACGGGTCGTATGGCGGATATGCCCAACCCGCGATGGGCAGCACGCATGGCCAGGGTTGGGGGTACTCTCAGTCCGCGAGACCAAACTCAAACTCGATGATGGCAGCTCCGATTCCGCCTGCACCGCCTGAATCGCCCCAATCCCGACAAGCTCAATCGCGACAAGCTCAATCGCAACCAGCTCAGTCACGACAAGCTCAGTCGCAGCAGGCGAGCCAATCACGATCTTCACAGGCAACACAGTCGCAGAGTCAATCTCAGCCAACGCAGTCGTCTATCGATTCCCGAACTCCGTCTGCTGGTGATTCTCAGCAAGGATCGAATCCTCCGCCGCCTCCGCAACCACGAACGGTTGACAACGAGAATAGCGATACGAATGAAGCACTTTAATGACTGCTTTCACGCAGTGGTGAAAGCTTCTTATTTAGCCGAGAAAAGTTTAGATGGAGAAAATTATGAAACGACACTTTCTTGACACTATGAAGTGGGTGCCCGCTGTTGTGGCCATCGCCGCACTGTCGCTCATATCACAAAGCACGATTGCCCAAAGTCAGGACGATCGTAGCGATAACAATTACGACCGACAAAGTTCTTCGCGCGAGCGCGATTGGCAAAGCGACTCACCGGACCGCTCGCGTCGCGATCCGCGCGACAATCAAAACAACCAACGTAGTCGCGACAATCGGCAGTCAAACACGTATCGGGGCAGTTCCGATCGCAACGACCGTGGCGGCGAAAATGATCGTCCCGCCGGACTGGGCGTCATGCTCGAATTTTCTCAAGGTGATGTCGAAGTGCGTAACGTTGCGCCTGGTAGTCCTGCGGACCGCGCTGGCATCGAACGTGGGGATCAAATACTTTCAGTCAATGGTCGTGAGATCGAAGGGGTACAACAGTTAATGCGAATAGTGCGCACTGAAGACCCAGGCGCGAATATTGAATTTCGAATTCGAAGGGATGGTGAAGAACGTACGGTGAGGGCCAAGTTGGAATCACTGCAACAAGCCTTGGAAAGCATGGAGGGCGATCGCCAAGAACGCGGTCAGTATCTAGAGGATTCTTATCGCAATACGCCCCCCTGGGACGACAACGAGATCATGCGACACGTCGATGCGATGGAACGTCAAGTGAGCCGCATGCAGCAAGAGATCGAAGATCTTCGCGCAATGCTGAGCGACGATCCCTCGCAGCGAAGTTATTCCACATCCCAACGGGAGCGACGTAGGGATTCGCAGAGGCGAGATTGATCTTCACCCTGTTGACGAATATTTATTACTATTCGGGCCCATTCTCAGCATTTCCCTTTTACCTCGGGAATCATGCTGAGAATCCGCCCGCCGAAAAGGAGCCCTGAAATGAAACGCTTTGTAAAGCTCTGTGGCATAGTCGCCATGATGGTGATGGCGGCTGGCTTGGTCGCTCATGCCCAAGAGAATTCCAACCAAAACAGTGATTCGAACCAACGGCAAATTCGATCCGAGCAATACGATCAAAGCGGGTCGGATCGGTTCAATGATTCTCGGGGATCGGACGATCAAGACCGAATTTACGATGACCGCCGTTCTCGCGATAACGTCCGGGTGAACCAATCGCAGAATCGCGATCGGCAAGCCAACAGAAACGATAATCGCGGGGGACAAAACAACGCGAGAATCGTCAATAGCAATAGCAGCAACCGCTGGCGTTACAAGCGGCATAACAACGAGTGGTGGTACTGGCACCCGGATAACCAATGGCTCTTCTGGCGCAATGGTTCTTGGAACCAGTACTCGCGAGATTCGTACCGTTTGCCTCAGAATGATGGTTTTCGACGGAGTTATAATAACTACAATTACTACGGCAATCGCTCTTACGACGATGGCCGATTTTACAACCCTGGCCGATTCGACGACGGCTACTTTGGCCAGCGTTACTATTCGGGCTATCGGGGTCCCTTCAGTGATAGCAGATATGGTCAAGGATTTCGCTACGGTGGATATAGCCGAGGCGGTAATATCGGTGCCGACGTAGGTGGTGCCATCGGCGGCCGCAGCGGAGCTGCCATTGGAAGTGCCATTGGTCGTGCGATTGATTAACAATCGCTAGATCAAGTCACATCGATAGCCGCGACCAGACACGCTCGTAGAACATCTGCGACTTGTCAAGTCGCGGCTTTTTTTGTGGAGAGTTTTGCACGCGCGGCAATCGCAATCTGTGCCGCGGCGTCGGCACTCTCTCCAAGCACCGTGAAGTGCCCCATTTTCCGGCCCGATTGGGCTTCAGTCTTGCCGTACACATGCAGATAACCGTGCGGTACGGCAAGCAATTCCAGCCACGGTGGCTCGCCGTTTTGCCATAATTCGCCGAGCAAGTTTACCATTGCCGCGGGTGTGCGGGACGCCATCGAACCAAGCGGCAGCCCACAGATCGCGCGGACCTGCTGCTCGAATTGCGACGTGGCGCACGATTCGATGGTAAGATGCCCCGAGTTATGCGGCCGGGGAGCGATTTCGTTCACGATGAGTTTGTCATCACGCGTGAGAAATAACTCGACGCAGCACAATCCAATTAGATTCAACTCTTCTGCAATCGTGCGCCCGATTTCTTCGGCCTCGTTTGCGATCGCCGCCAACTCGGAAACAGGAAATCGCGACACGTCGAGAATGTGGTTCGCGTGATCGTTGGCAATCGGTCCGCAGGTAGCAATCTCGCCCGTCGTGGAGCCGGCTACGAGCACCGAAAGTTCTTGTTGGTAGTCTATCCAGCCTTCGAGCACCGCCGGTTGATGTCCCATTGCTTTCCAGACTGTGGTGGCGTCGCCGGCAGCATGGATCGCCGTTTGGCCTTTGCCGTCGTAGCCCGAATGGGCAGTTTTCAGAACCGCGGGTAAGCCGATGGCTTGAATCGCGATTTGCAGCTCAGCGAGCGAGTTGACCTCGGAAAACGGCGCGCAAGCGATCCCCACGTCCGTGAGAAATTGCTTTTCCCGTAGGCGGTTTTGCGTGACGTGCAGCACGGAGAGCGAGGGCCGCACGGGAACAAACTGTTCCACGATTTCAATCGCCGAGATGGGAATGTTCTCGAATTCGAGCGTTACCACGTCGACCGATTTGGCAAACGCCTCGAGCGCGGCGGTGTCATTGTAATCGGCAACTGTTTCGCGATGGGCGACCTGGCCCGTGGGGCTGTCCACGCGTGGTGAAAACACGTGAACGTGATAACCCATCCGCGCGGCGGCCAGCGCAAACATTCGGCCCAATTGGCCGGCTCCCAACATGCCCAACGTCGCGCCAGGTAAGAGTGTTGAATTGGCGGACATCGCTCGGCAGCTCACGTAAGTTTATCTTGGCGAACCTGCTCGCTTTGCTGTTGCTGGAAAGCGTGCAACTTTTCGCGCAGCTCGGGGCGGCTCCCCGCCAGAATTCGCACGGCCAATAGCCCTGCGTTTTTCGCTCCCGAGGCGCCAATCGCAAGCGTACCCACCGGCACGCCGCCGGGCATTTGCACGATCGACAACAGCGAATCCATCCCCTTGAGCGTGTGACTTTCAACCGGCACGCCCAAGACGGGCAACACCGTGAGCGATGCGACCATGCCCGGCAGATGAGCGGCGCCCCCTGCCCCGGCGATGATCACTTCGAGTCCCCGGCTTTCGGCGGTCTTGGCATATTCGCTCATCCAATCGGGCGTGCGATGGGCCGAGACGATCTGACATTCGTGTTCAATGCCATACTCCGTGAGCACGTCGTCGGCTGCGCGCATGGTCTCCCAATCGCTACGGCTCCCCATGATAACGCCGACAAGTGGTTTGCTTGCTTCGCCCATGCCGCCATCTTCGGCGTGGGGCTATTAGTTGTCAACGTAGGGAATTTTTCTCGCTAAACCGCAAGCGATCGCTTGCGGTTTAGCGGGGAAGTATGAACTTACTGTCGTTCACGGATTGTCGTGCCGTCGACCACGTCGTCACCCGGGTGCATAACGA
>JBGTEU010000801.1:0-2777 GCA_041747595.1 Bythopirellula sp. | reverse complement strand
CACAATGCTGAGCGACCAAGTGCGGTTCCATTTCGGATCCGAGATAAAGAATTGCCGCGTGAACCAGGCCATGGCGGTTGCTATGCACAGCGACAGGATCACGAATCGACCCAGCATATGTCGGCCGCCGAACAGGTGGGGACCGATGAAGATCATCGACCATAGGCCAAGATCGACAATTTTCAAGCAAGCCGCGGCGGTCAAATCTTGATTGCCGCTCGACCGCGAACTGTTGCGATGACCGCTCTTTGATTTGCTCCAGTTGGACATCGTGCCAGTTCTCGAACAGAGGGGTTAGGCGGCTCGACGTGGACGAATGGGGCCTGCGGAAGGTGACTTGCGTTTGGCATGTCTCTCGGGTGCCGGATAATTGACCACCGAGGGAACGTCGTACCCGGGAGCGTAGTCGTCTTCTTGCTCCTCTTCTTCCTGGCCGTAGCTGTAGCCATAGCCGTAGCCGTACCCATATCCGCCGTAGCCATAGCTTTGGGAATCCATCGACAAGGCATTGGCCACGACCCCCAGCACCCGGCATCCCGCGGATTGGAAACTCTCGACGGCTCGGATGACCGCGCGGCGGTGATTCTTTTCTGGGCGCACCACGAGAATCGCACCGTCGACCAATTGTCCCACAATCTGGGCGTCGCTAACCGCCAGAATCGGTGGGCAATCGACAATGACGCGGTCGTAAACAGAATCGGCCCAGGCCAGCAATTCCACGAAGGCTTGGCTACTCAGCATTTCCGCCGGATTGGGTCGACGCAGGCCGACTGGCAAAACATGAAGACCCTCGACTTCTGTTTGGTAAACCAAGGAGGGGGCTGATTCCGAGGGGGGCACTTGCGAAGTGAGAATTTCAGCGACCCCGGGAATACCTTTGAGATTCAACAAAGTTGTGAAACCAGGCCGACGAAGATCGGCGTCGATCACCAGGGTCGATTTGCCAGCCTGGGCAAATGCCGTCGACAAATTGGCGGTGATCGTTGTTTTGCCGTCACCTGGTTCCGAACTGCTAATCAACAAACGTTCGCAAGCCGTACCAGTGAGCGACAGGGCCGTGCGGAGCGTGCGGAAGGCCTCGGTTTCGACCGCATTTGGCAAGGCATGAGTATGCACGGTCTCCATCCCGATGCCGGGCAGCGGGTCAAGCTTGCGAACCATCGCCAGCACGGGGACGCCGAGCTGAGCCGTGAGTTCTTCGGGGGAATTGAACCGATCATCGAGCACGTCTTGGATATAAACGATGATCGTTCCGACGGCCATTCCGCCGGCGAGACAAGCGAAAATTACAAAACGAAGTTGAGGTGAGACCGGCACCAAATCGGGGACCGGCTCGCGGACCACGGTCGCTTGGATGGGAGCCTGCTCTTGCCGCATATCGACAGTCGAGATTTTCTCGAAAAGCAAATCGTATTGCGATTCCAGCCGCGTGACTTCACGTTCGAGCATACGGAGCTGCACGACGTCGCCGCTGTGACGGGCGGCTTCTTGGCGGGCTTCTTCAAAGGAAGCCGCCAACTGCGCTTCCTTCTGATAGGACTGCCGCACTGCTTGTTCTAACATTTGACGGACAACGGGGCCGAGTTGTTCGTTCGTGTTCGCGCCAAAGCGTTGGCCAAGATTCTGGCGGTACGATTGAAGGTACTGTTGAATAACGGCAACTTGATTTTGCAAGTTGCTCACCTGAGGGTGGTTCGGCCCGTAAAATCTGGTGAGGGAATTCAATTCCGATTGCGCTTCCAAAAGTTTTTTCTGCTGGTCTTCGATGACGTTGAGATCCTCGGTACTCATCCCCAGCGACGAGAGCAGCATCTGTCGACCAACGGTTTCTTCCATCCCCCCGAGGTGTTGATTAATATCCTCGCCACGAGCAAGGGCGGAATCCACGGAGACAAGCGTCGCCTGCAGCTCGAGCCGGCGTTCCTGAGTGTCGAGCAAAGCATCGTTGAGTCGCAGGGCCCTTTGGATCGTTGGTTCGGTGACTTTGTCGTTGTTATTGGCGGCTAGATAGCCGACTTGCTGGCCGAACTTCTGCAGTTGATTTTGTTTTTCAGTCAACTTGGCTTCCAGCTCTCCCCCTTTCTGCAGCAAGCTGTCCAAAGTCTCACCGGCGGTGCCGCGGTGCTTTTCCTCGACGAATTGCAGGTAAGAGTTGATGATCGCCCGAACCACGGCAGCGGCGGCCTCGGGGTGCTTCGAGCGGTAGGTGACGTCGATGAAGTTCGTCTTACGGGTCCCACGGGCACTCAAATTCTTGTTGAGCTTTTCGACCCATTTGTGTACGGGCTCGCCAATGAGATCGATTCGATATTGGGGTGGCAATTGTTTGATGGCGTCTTGCAGGACAATGGGGCTGGCGATCAATTTCTGATGCGTTGCCATAGTGTCTTCCGACGTTTCGTGGTCGCCTACCGTCGAGAGGTGATCCTGCTTTTGTTGAATAATTAAGAGTTCGGCCGTTGAGGCGTATTTGCGCGTCGCGAGCGTGTAGTAGATAGTTCCCAACAACGCAAAAAACAGAACTGACGTGATAACCACATGCTTGCGGCGCCGTATGATGCCAGCAAAGCGGGCGAACGTGGCGACAACGTCGACCGAGGGGAGGTCTTCGAGTTCGGTTGGCGAGTGGTTTTGGGGAGTGGTGGTCATAGCGAACCGTCAATCTCATGGTCCTACGATGGTGATTTAGAAGAAGCTGTTACCTGACACACCGACTGTAAAGTGGAACAACTTACTCGCCGTATCAAACACGGCAGTGGCGGGAGTTTGTTCGATGC
>JBGTEU010000800.1:0-4040 GCA_041747595.1 Bythopirellula sp. | reverse complement strand
TTCTAACTCAGTTCGTGAAAATTACTTCGGTGCACTCAAGCGTTTCAACATGCGTCGCCGATACGTGTTGATGTCATAGGCATAACACGAACGTCGTGCCTAAGACTCACCATAGTTGGAAGCGTCTACATCGGTCTGTATTAATCGAGTCATGGATTGGCTCGACTGATGTTGACGCCTGACCGTGGGGACCACCCCGCAAGGACCTACCCGACCCGCCTCCGACCCAGCAGGGTCCCCGCACACTCCCGCCTTCCAAACCGCACACGGGCATACCGCCCACGCCAGAGTCGCAACGACCAACCCAGGGAGGGTGTGGCGATACCACGCAACCGGACTACGTCAGGTAGTTTGCGCGACCGTCCCCTACGAATAGGAGATGTCATTCAATGAGATGGAACATGTTAGGAGCGCTCGTCTTCAGCGTTTGTTTAGCTAGCCAAAGCTTCGGCTACGGCTTGCTCGATGCGATGCTGGGATGTGGCTGCGGATGCGACGCCTGCGATGCGCAGAACTGTTGCGAGAAGTCGAGTGGTTGCTGCGATCCTGGTTGTGGTTGCGAAGACCCAGGTTGCGGCTGTGCTGACCCCTGCTGTGGCAACGATCCTTGCTGCGGCGCCGGAAACGGCTGTTGCGACAGCGGCTGCTGTGGCAATGGCAATCGTGGCTGCAAGCGCGAATGCCTCTTGGACCGTTTGTTCAAGCGGAAGAACGGCTGCCGCGGTCATGATGACTGCTGCGGTGATGACTGCTGCGACCCAGGCTGTGGTTGCGAAGACCCAGGTTGTGGTTGTGCCGATCCTTGCTGCGGAAGTGGCAACGGCTGCTGCGGAAGTGGCAACGGCTGCTGCGACAAGTGCGGCAGCGGTTGCTGCGACGGAAACTGCTGCGATTCTTGCACCGGTGGTGCCAAGATGAAGAGATCAGCTGCTCCCGCCAAGGCCACCGCTGAAGATGAAGCTGCCCCGATCCCACCTGCTCCCGCTGCCGATCCGAGTGCTCGGATTGCCCAGCCCCGCAAGGTTGTGAGCGCCAGCTTCGTTCGCTAAGCAACGAAGAAAGTTGAATCCCCCTCTGAGGACCTGTCTCGGGCTTTCGGGCTCGGGGCAGGTTCTTTTTATTTAGCCGCGTCGCTTGCGTCGCTCAAACCAACACTGTGCCGCATCGCTTGCGACGCGCTACCCACTTACCGCTCTCACTAACCCGCGCGCGGGGGCCGTATCTTGAGAAACTGCTCGGCGGGCATCGTCATCTGAGTGACGCGAAAGCCAAACTTATCGCCCACCTTGACCGCCTCACCCTCCGACACTTCTTGATCTCCCACAAACAGTAGCAGCGGCTCCTCGCACGACTTACTGAACTTGATGATCGTTCCCGGGGCGAGCTCTACCACGTCCTGCACGCTTTCCTTTTTGATGGCGAGCACCACCCGCACTGGCACGGTGACCTTCAAGAGACTCCGTGTATAACTCGGCAGCTCGGTAAGACTCATAACCCGTGGCCGTGGCGAGGTGGGTTTTGGTGCCGAGGTCGTCTCGGGTTGCTTGATTTGATCCAGCAATTCACCGGGAGCGGCGATTGGCCAAATGAGCTGGAAGGGGGCCGTTTGTCCGCCCGCTTTCAATTCCAACGGCAGACAGATCGCTCCCTCGGCAACGCCGCCACGCTGGAGAGCGGTGCCTAGGTCTTCCACCCGCGCGGCTTGGAATTTCTCTGCCGCGAGATCGTCGGGGACTAACTGCATGCTCAATTCTTGAGCGAGCGTGCTGAGCTTGCTTTGGCTCGTCGCGTCGGGGCTTTGGCACCAATCGGGAATCAGTCCGCTCGCTTCGCTCAGCACCGCCACGAAGCCGACTCCGCCGAATGTGAAAAGCACCGCGAGCCCCGGACCAGGGGGCAATGTCTCGGTGGCAAAGGTGCTCGCCTCACCGACGCTGAGCGTCAGCTCCACGCCCAGGGTCCGTCCAAGCGTCGACGCCACCTCGCCGGCATTCGCCTGGCAGGCGGCAATAACATGGTCGGCTATTTCGGGCGTTAACTGACTCATAAGACTATGGGGCTGGGACAGCCGTGATTCGACGAATCGCCGGCGCATTTGTAGGGAAGTTACCCCCATTATCGGACCGTATGGCCGTTAAACTTTCCCTAGACTGCAAGGTCCTATACTGCTAGCAAGCTTCCGTTCCGTCGGTATCTCTCTCCTTTGCGGTGCTGTTAAACGGCAATCAGGCTCCTTACCTGTCTTTCCCCGTCTCTCCTATCTATAATTCACGGACTATGACTACGCTCCTCGAAGCCCCCCCATTTGCATTGCAGCCCTACAAGTCGCTCTCCAACGACGACTTGCAACGACGCATCCAAGCCGTTCGAGACGATCTGGGGCCGAAATTGCTGATTCTGGGGCACCACTATCAGCAGGACGAAGTGATCGCGCTGGCCGATCTGAGCGGTGATAGCTATCAGCTCAGCCAGATGGCTGCCGACAGCCGTGAATGCCGATTCATCGCGTTTTGCGGCGTTCACTTTATGGCCGAGACCGCCGACATCCTGGGAAACCGCCCCGAAAAACTGGCGGAACGGGGCGGCGAGCGGATTCGCGTGATTCTTCCCGACCTCGCCGCTGGCTGCTCGATGGCTGACATGGCCGGCATCAATCAGATCGAAGACGCCTGGGACCAACTCAGTGAAGTGATCGACACGGCCGACATCACGCCCGTCACTTACATCAACTCCGCCGCAAGCCTGAAAGCCTTCGTCGGTCGGCATGGCGGCATCGTCTGCACGTCGTCGAACGCCAAGGCGGCGCTCGATTGGGCCTTCGCCAAAACATCGCGAGTGATGTTCTTCCCCGACCAACACCTGGGCCGCAACACGGCCCTCGGGATGGGGATCACGCTCGATGAAATGCCGGTCTGGGATCCGTACGCCGAAGAACTTGGCGGCAACACGGCCGAGGTGATTCGCGCGAGCAAGGTGTTACTCTGGAAGGGCCACTGCAGCGTACATCAGATGTTTCGCCCTGAGCACGTGACGATGCTCCGCGAGAAACACCCGGGGATCAAGATATTGGTTCATCCCGAATGTCCCCGCGAGGTGTTTGAACTCGCGGATTTTTCAGGCTCCACCAGCAAGATCATTAAGACGGTCGAAGCCGCCCCACCGGGGACGAAATGGGCCATCGGCACGGAACTGCACTTGGTGAACCGCCTGAAACAGCAACACCCCGAACAGGAAGTTTTCTTCCTTTCGCCGGTCGTCTGCATGTGCGCGACGATGTACCGCATCGATCTGGCACACCTCTGCTGGAGCCTCGAAAACCTCGCCGCGGGGACGCCGGTAAATTCGATCGAAGTCGATCCCGAGATTGCGCGCTGGTCGCTGGTGGCGCTCGAGCGAATGCTCGAAGTGCGGTGAAGACCCGGCGATCAAGTCTGATCGCGGCTATTTAATTTCTCTTGCTTCAATCCTAAATAGCCGCGATGCGACGCATCGCCGGGGCTACGAGTAAACACCAACCCCCTCGCGCCACTTCAGGCCCCTGTGTCGAGGAAGATACGTTTGCATCAAATAGTCGAAGTGCTTTCGATCATTCACTCGTTTGCGACTAGGCTGCTTCGAAAACCACTCCCGCTTCTCAAACGCTTGATTGAGCTGTCTTGTGAGACTATTGCGTAGTCGTCGTCGCACCACCTCCCAACTATGAGGAGTCGTCCAGCTGACCAAAACATGCACGTGCGTGGACTCCGTGGCAATGGCATGTCCTCGCACGGATTGAAATTCAAATGCCTCGAGCGCTGCGTCAATCAGAACACGTTGCATCGCAGCGTCGAAACAAACGGCCATGTATTGCAGATTGTTGCGATAACATTCCGCCATGCGATAGTCGGCAGCGAGCACGCCTTCCTTGCGTCGCACATAGCCTCGCGGATGATCGGGCAGCCACGTGCCGTGGCCTGATAGGTAAAGAGGTAGCAGGGCATGGTGCATGCTCTCAGAAGACCTGCGATGCGTCGCATCGCGGCTATCGATACATGCGTACA
>JBGTEU010000799.1:0-16594 GCA_041747595.1 Bythopirellula sp. | reverse complement strand
TAACAGCAGCGCGACCAACACGCCGATGATGGCGATCACCACCAGGAGTTCGACCAGGGTAAACCCTCGGCGACGATGTGAGCGAATTGTTTTCATGATTTACTCCTCGTTGGAGATAGAGAATGTGTAAGAACGCTGAATAGGGAGCGGTGTATCGGAACCAAGTTGTGCGACGACATGAACGCTGCTTGAGGGAGTCACGTCGTTGGACGGGGAGACTTTGATTTCGACCTGCGCGGACTCGTGCCCGGGAATCGCGTCACCGGCAAGCCGCCAAGTTTCGCCTTCGTAGGCGGAATCCTCGTGGAACTTTGCGACGGCTCGTTGAATGCCGGCATCGAGCAGAAACTGCGTTTGGATGAGTAGCCGTTCTTGCCGAATGGTGTGGCGGGCCTGCAGCGCGGATTTGAGCATCGACGTCGCGATCCCCGTGACGATCACCAGACAGACCAGCACGCAAACCAAAATCGATCCCGCGGAACCGCGTTTGTGAGAGCTCATGGTTCGCCCCCTTCTCCGCCGGTAAGCCGCAATAGTCGCCCCACCTGGGCTTCCACGTGCAGCACCGTGCGAGGTTCGATCCCCACGAGTTTCACATCGTGTGTCAAACGCAATTCGACTCTTTCCGGCGAAGCGAGAATTGTGATTTCCAGCCCGTAATCCGCCGGTTTCTTGTAGTACTCGCGCTCGGTTTGCTCGCCCGCGGCTTGCCGTTCACGAACGATCTTTTCCCCCACGACTTGGTAACTCACTTCTGCGTCGTCCGCGAACACTATTCGCAAGACTAGCGGATCTTGCGTGATCTCGACGCTCTGGGCTCGATGCGCATCGCGGCGCAGATCATGGGCGAGCCGTGTCATGGCCCGCGTGACATCGGCGCGTTCCCGCCAAGCGGTATCGATCCGCATCGCACGGTGGACCACTCCCGTAGCCAACACTAATAAAACGCTGGAGACCGAGATGACGGCCACCATTTCCACGAGCGTAAAGCCTCGGTTTTTCATGGTGTCTCCTCCGCTGCTTCGGCAGGAGGTGCAATCCAACCGACGAGTGATAGGGGATGAGCAGTTCCCAGACGGTCCCAATTGATTTCGAGCAGGACGCGCGTACCATCGTCATCGGAGATTTTTTTGCCGGTGAGCCGGGGATTGGGCAAAGCGTTTTGCATCGCTGCCGACACGACGAGTTCCGTGAGCGCCGTGTCGAGTGCTGTTTCGTCGAGGCTTGTCAAACGCTCCTGTTGATTGGTGAGCTCCTGTACGGCGAGCTGGTAATGCCGCGAATCTTGCCACAGCTTGCCGGTGCGGAAGGAAAGCGTCACCAATAGCGACAGCGCGGTGATCAACAATGTGGCTGCCACGATGAGTTCGGTCATGCCGAGGCCATGGCGCGTCGTGCGAAGCTTCTGGCAGCGATTGTGAAATGGTGAAATCATGTCCGTGCATCATCCCGTTAGAGCGTAAGTCAGATTGAAGAGTGGCAATAAGCAAGCCACGGAGATGAATAGCACCGCGCCTGCCATAATAAGGATCACCAGCGGCTGAAACAGCGAGATATACAGATCGATGCGTCGCTCGACACGACCTCGTCTCAATTGGGCGAGTTGATCCATGGTCCATGCGCGGGAATCCGCGGAGGTGGATTTCTCCAAGGCCCGCGCTTCCGCCGCGGTAAGCAGCTGTGCCGTGGCCATGCTGTTCCAGACGTTGGCACCTTGTTCCATTTCGTTGCGAACGAACAACAGCTTGTAACGGATTTTCGAATCGAAATGGTAGCGGGCCAGCGTCGAGAGCACCCCAGCCAGGGGCCGACCGGCACGGGCATTGATTGCCAACAGAGTCAATAGATCCGCCGAGCGTAGTTGGGCAATCGGCCGAATCAAACGCGAAGAGATTTTACGGCGAAAGAAACGCCGCGAGCGCTCGGATCTGAAGAGCCAAACAAAGGTGAGCAACGAAATCGCCAGCAGCCACCAGAAATTCACGGCCCAATTGCTGATGCTGATCAGTAGTTCGGTAAGTCGGGGAAGTTGAAGCTCGAAATCGTCAAAGATGGCGGCGAAGCTAGGCAGAATCTTGATCAAGATGAAACTGACCACGTAGACAAAAATGGCAAGCGTAATCGACGCATAAAAGCCGATCTGTCGCAGTCGCGTCGTGATTCTCTGCGACGCTTGATCGCGGTTATCAAGCAAAATGCGGAGCGTGCTGGGGAGCGTTCCCGATTGTTCGCCGAAACGGACGGCCAAGGCCTGTTCATCGGACAACACGCCGGGCGTTTGTTCGAGCGCATCAGCCAGCCCCGTGCCCGTTGACAAGCGTTTAGCAAAGCGACGGAGTCGGCGACGATATCTACTGCGATCTTCTCTTGCCAAGGCGGCCACCAGCGGGGCGGCTTCCAATCGCTCCGTCGCGGCAACCGCCAGTATCCGCAGCAAGGCCTTTTGCTTGGTGACGAGCGTGTCCGCGGGCCACCAAGGAGTATTGAGCCACGGCGAGAATCGCCAAGTGCCATCCCACAATCGCTCCACGGTTGGAAAATGTTGATTCATGAAAAAGCCTTAACCGGTAAGCCCGTTGATGAGTTGCACGAGCGGTAGAAGCAACGCCAACACGACGATACCCACGACAATTCCAATGGCGAGAATGGAAAACTGCGGCAGAAAGCCAGTTGCCCAGTCGAATCGGTTGCGGACGCGTTCGGAATAAATCTCCGAGAGCTCTTGCAACAAGCGGATGTTGGGCGTCCCTTCTGGACCAGCCTGCAACGCGTAGACGACCGTTGCCGGGAGCGATGAATTTTTTAAGCGCTGGGCGGGCATCGGATCACGTTCGAAGGCATCGGCAAGCGACTGGGCTTCGCGTCGCAACCAGCGATGGGGACTACCGCGACCGGCCAGTTTCAACGCCGCCGCCAGCGGCAAGCCCGCGCTCAACGCTTCGGCCAGGCGTCTCACAAAGCCGGCCATCTCCGTGACTTGCAAAGAGTTGCCGTTGAGAAATGCTCCTAACCAACGTCCGGGGAGAATCCATTGTTTCAGCAAATAAAAAATCGCGTAAAGGATTCCGCAAAAGACACCAAGTGAAAGAAAGAATCGCCAAGTATGATTGCGGAGCTCGTCGGAGAAATTTACGATTGCCGTTGTTAATCGCGGGAGAGCAAGTCCGAAGTCATAAAAGACGCTACTAATCGTGGGGACTACGGCGATTGCCAAGAAAATCACCACAAAGAAGGATAACAGCAGAACCAAGACCGGATAAACCAAGCTCCGCGTGAGCTGAGTCCTAATCGCACTCTCGCGTTCGGCCTCGGCAAACACATCTTGAAGAGGGCCCGAGCCTACCGTGCCGCCACTTCCCAACAGGGGGAGCCATCTGGTTGTCAAATCACGCGACTGGCTCAATTCGTCGACGGTGACTCCCTCATGAAGTTTGACCGAGAGCTTGTGCAGGTCACGCCGTGTTCGACCCCGCGGCAATTCTTCAGCAAACGCGGCGAGCGCGGGAGCCAATGTCGCCCGCTTTTCCAGCATTTCCGAAAGCCGTTCGCGGAGAATACGATCTTCTTCCCTCAGCCCTGTGGGGCTAACGACGGATGCGGTGGGCTCGGCAACGGCCGGCGATTCCAATTGACGAATCAACAGCACCGTGAGCCCTTGCGATTCGAGCTGCGCGAGCGCGGCGGCGGCGCTCGCGGCGGCGATCTGCCCGGTGCGTAATTCTTCGTCTTTCGTGAGTGCTTGATAGGAAAATTCGCGCATAAATCACCGTGAATCAGTACGTCGCCAGATCTCGCAGTAAGCCGATGTAAGGACCGAACATGCTGAGGCTGTAGCCAAGAACAATCAGCCCGCCAAAAAAAGCACCGATGAACGTAGGCAGAGCGACGTGCCAAATGGCCGCTTGCCGTTCGGCTGCTTGCCGATAGGTCGCCGCCACGAAATGCAAAATTTGCGGTAGCGGTTCACCACCGAGATCCCCCGTAAGCGCCCACCGCAACAAGGGTGGCAGTGCTGCAAGCTCGTGCTGCTCGGCGGCGGTAAAACTTTCGCCGCGCTCGTGGGCGGCAATCACGTCGCTTGCCCTCGCCATCGCCGGGTCCCCCGTGGCGTCGCCGGCCAGTCGCAAACCCTCGGGCAACGAAACCCCCGCGGTGATTAAGCTGGCGAGTTGTTCGGAAAACGTCGCATGACGAAGCGCCGCAAAATACCTCCGCGCCCCGGGGAGTGGCGGGGGATGATGGCCGGTACGTCGTCGCCAAAGTGCAATCGTGACGGCGACCATCAGCGGAATAAGCGGCACCCATACCGGCATCCACTCACGCGCCATAGTGAGCAATTTCACGCCGACATTCGCTTCATGGCCGAAGTCCACATAGAGACTTTCCATGGTCGGCGCGAATCGTAAGCACAAGAAGATGAATCCACAGTAAGCCAGCGCCAGCACGATCAAGGGTTGAATAAACGCGTGGCCCGCAGTTTTGCGCAAATCGTCCCTGGCCGCGGGTTGTCGACTCACCCCCTCGAGCGCCAATGACAATTGGTTCGACTCCAGGACGGCGAGCAACGCATGTTGGTAGAGCGGTGGCAGTTCTTGATCGTCGGCCAGCGCGGCACCAACCGTTTGGCCAAGGCTGGTACGCAGGGCCAAGCTCGCGTTGATCCGTGCGAGCGCTTCCTCGGTCGAAATATCCGCGCCGCCTAACTCAATAGGCACGCCCGCGGCGGACAAGGACGCCAATTCCTCATTGAGCGCGAGCACTTCTTCGAGCGAGACGTCGTTCATGTCGATGCGAGAGCAGAGAAAGTTCCGGCGACCGCAACTCAGCCGGAGGACAACGTCCTCCGGTCTCGCAAACCAAGGTGTTGGTCTGGCTAGGCAAGGGTCGCAATAGATAACCACCAGAAAGGATGCCCAGGTGGCAGCAATTTGCTTAACGAACTGAAAACTTCCGCGAATCAGTCGTTAATCATGCGCGATTGCTTGTTGCGTAGCTCAACAAAGGCCTCATACCACGCCCAAGCGGGATTGAAGCTAAAGCCTAGATTTTTCGCCGCTTGTTGCCGCAATTCGTACTCCTCGGCGACGGTGGCTTCGGCCACGGTCCCCTCGACGGGGGGCGGGGCAAACCGACCGGGGATGTTGCACACCGCCAGCAGCAGCACGGCACAAGCCAAGCCGCCGATGCGGTAATTCCAGCGGCGGTTGCTCCGCGAATGTCGCGCCGCTTCGAGCGTGCTGGGCCGCAGGTCGTCGCTCGGCCGGACATAGCCGCCGGCAGCTCGCACCAGCGATTCAATAGGGGCGAACATTTCCCGCTCACGGCGATCTCGGGCGCTCTCGAATTTATTCCCCTCGAAGTTACTCATGGGCGACCTCCACATGAGCGGCGGTGAGCTTGTGCGACAACTTGAGCATCGCATAGCGATAACGGCTCGCCGCGGTGAAGGTCGAGACTTCGAGAATCTGTCCGATCTCGGCAAAGGTCATTTCTTCCCAGATTTTGAGGACCACGACTTCGGCTTGCTCGGTGGGAAGGGTACGCAAGGCAGTCCAAACCGCGCGATGGGATTCCTCGCGTTCCACTTCGTCGACCAACCGTCGTGTCAGCAGGTCGGAAAGATTGGCGATCAGCGACCACCGTTTCTTGCGGCGAAGAATGAGCAGCGCTTCGTTACGCACCATCCGCAACAAATAGGGCCAGGGGTCATGAGCCTCGCAAAGAAAATGCATTTGCCCCGCCACGCGAACCAAGGTGGCCTGCACAGCATCTTCGGCGTCGTGTTGGTTTCGGGTAATCGTGGCCGCGTAGCGGACGAGTCGCTGCGAGGTGAGGTCGAAAAGCCCACTCAAGGCCGACACCCCGCTCTCCGCCATGTGCTCGGCGCAGGTTCTTACGGAATCAGAGAAGTTGGCAGGGGTACCCATCAACCGTTACGATGCGCTTGCGGACGGGGTTTGTCTAGCGAAGGAGAAAAAATCGCCAAAAAATGTTAACGAGAGGCGTGCTTTCGCAAAACCAGAGGGTGGCTGATGGGACTCGAACCCACGACCTTCGGAATCACAATCCGACGTTCTAACCAACTGAACTACAGCCACCGCAGGGGAATCCAACGATCCTACTACCCCGTTATGCGCCGGTCAACCGGCGCGTGGGTGTGCAAGATTCAGCGGGCACGGAGCTTATAAATTGTGGCGGTCAGCAGCGTTCCCGCGACCATGCCGGCCACGAACAACAGCAGGCCGGTCGGTGCCTCTTGGGGAGTTACGTGTGCAAGCATCGTCAACAACAGCGTTGTTAGCATTGAGGAGTCCTCCACGGGGGATTGGGTTCGCGATGGTTAACGGCTCGTCGCCGCATTTGCGGGGACGGTGGCCAGGCTCTCCAAGTACTCGCGGTACTGGGCGTCCAGCTCGGCAAAACTCACGCCGGTCACTTCTTGGAGGGTAGTCGGTTTATCACGGCCTGCATAGACGAGCCGCAAGTATTCCATCAGGGCAGGGCGGTAAACGCCGTCGCGGTAGTGCATGAAAAACATCGCCAATCCCGCCGCCTGGCTGTAGAGTTTGGCGATGTCGCCGCGTCGCTGCAGATCGGTCGTGCCCAATCGCGAAAATTCTTCGAGTGGCACGTAAAATCCGTCGACAATGCACCGCTGGTAGGCCGCGGCGAGGCGTCCCGCTCCGGGCGTGCCGACGGAAAATGCCTGCAAGCCGTCGGCAAGTTCCACCGGCGTGAGCGATTCAAAATAGCAGGCAATCCCCTCGATGATCCATGCATTGGTGATGCCGCCCACGTTGCGCGCGGTGCGAGTCGATTCTTGAAAAAACTGATGCACGGCTTCGTGCGTGATCGTCCCCGCGTCTTGATCCTCACCGGCAAAAAAATGCGTGGCGCGGGTGTGGTCGAAATAAATCCCTAGCGTGATTCCAATCCGAGGCTGTTGGCGGATGAGGGCGTCGTTGTATTCCGCGCGGGTGCGATAGTAGATCACTCGAAACGGCTTGCCGCGATAGCTGGAAGATTCCTGCCCCGCGAAGCGTTTGGCCAGATCGGCGGGCTCAATCAGAAACGCGCCGCACAATTGCAGCCATGCCTGGTAGGTTGCTTCCAAGCGGGTGGCCAACTCAGCGGCAGCTTCGCGGCTGTGATCGGTGGTGACTTGAAAGTGGTCCGTGCGAATCCGCCAGCCATCGTCGATTGTCGCATGCCTGCGGGCATCTTCCTCGGCGGTGATCCAACGCTTACCGACCTTGCGTTCGCCCGATTCGTATCTGGCAACGTCCTCGGCGGCGACCCAACCATACTTCGGGTGCCAAACGAAGCCATCCTTCATTTGACGAATCGAATAGCTACCCGCCCATTTGTCGCCGAATTGCTGATAGCCCAACACACGGCGGGCGTCCGGGTGATTGGGATCGAACATGAGGGTGCGAGCCGTCCAACGCAGAGCAGCTCCGACGTCTTTGCGGTCGCTGAATTCGCGGGCCTTGGCAAACGTTTCAGCGGCCTTTTGGCGATTCGTGGCGGATACTTCACGCGTCGTTTCCCCGGAATAGATATCCGGCACGACGAAGACCACCTCGCCCACGGGCTTTTCGTTGGCGCGCGCAGGGTTACTAACGAGGCAAATCACGAGCACAGCGATGGTCCAGAGCAATTTCAACAGGGCGCCTACATAAACGAAAAATCGCCGCGAAACCGCAAGCGACCGCTTGCGGTTTCGCGATATACTTCCATTCTAGCACGCCCAAGGAGCGTGATCAGTTGTCGGCAAATGCCGCGTCGAAGGCGACGTTCGACGGGGCGAAATCGAGTTTCTTGACGAACTCGCACGCCTCGTGGGCGCCCTGCTCGCGGTTCATGCGGGCGTCTTCCCACTCAACGCTCAGCGGCCCCGCGTAATTGACGTCGTTGAGCGCACGAATAATTTCCTCGAAATTCACGCCGCCGCGCCCTGGGGAACGGAAATCCCATCCACGCCGCGCGTCGCCGAAATTCAGGTGGCTCGACAAGATACCACTCCGGCCGTTGAGTGTTACGATTGCATCCTTGATGTGTACGTGATAAATGCGGTCGGGAAATTCGCGGATGAACTCCACCGGATCGACCCCCTGCCAAATAAGGTGGCTGGGATCAAAATTGAAGCCGAATTCCTCGCGATGGCCGACCGCTTCGAGCGCGCGGTGGGCAGTGTAAATATCGAAGGCGATTTCCGTGGGATGCACCTCGAGGGCGAACCGCACGCCACATTCACCGAACACGTCGAGAATCGGATTCCAACGCGCGGCAAACTCGGTAAAGCCCGCTTCGATTGTTGACTCCGACACGGGGGGAAACGAATACAGGTAAGGCCAGATTCCCGAACCGGTAAAACCGTTCACCACTTCGACGCCGAATCGCTGTGCGGCGCGGGCCGTGTTCTGCATTTCCTCGACGGCACGTTTGTTGACGCCGCTCGGGCTGCCGTCGCCCCAGACGTGCGCGGGCAAGATCGCCTTGTGACGCGCGTCGATTGTGTCGCACACCGCTTGGCCCACCAGGTGGTTGCTAATGGCAAGGCACTGCAGATCGTGACGGTCGAGTTGCTCACGCTTGGCTTCGGTGTAGCCGTCGTCATTCACCGCTTCAGAGACATTAAAGTGGTCGCCCCAACAGGCAAGTTCCAGGCCATCGTAGCCAAACTCGCGTCCCTTGCGGGCCATATCATCGAGCGGCAAATCAGCCCATTGACCGGTAAAAAGAGTGACGGGGCGCGACATGAATGGTTGCTCCTATTTTGTCGAAGGATGAGAAGTTCGCATTGTCGCAAATTTCGGAGGGTTGGCAACTCGCCAAACTAGCCGCCGATTGACAATCGGCCGGTCCGGCGACCAAGTCTGGTCGCGGCTATTTTGAAGACTTTGAAATGAACTTTTGGAGCTATAATTTCACTACGTGACTTTGCCGCTCAGAGTGAGTTTGACGACATGAAGCGTTTACTAATAAAAACCTGCTTGTTGGTGGCTTTCGGCTCGTTTGTGAGCGATTCCCTATTTGCCGCTGAGATGGCGATTGAGATTGAAGTCGCGCTTGCGCCGGGTGTGCCGATTACCGCGCCGCAAGTCTGGGCGGAACGGCTCGGTAAGCTGGGCCTTGACCGCGTGCAGATTCGCTCAGCGCGGGGCGAAGAGCAACCCTCGACCGAGATGAACGATAGCGGCACGCGCATCACGGTCATCGCAGTGTTGACGCGGGGCGATGTGTTGGTCGTGCCGCAAAGAAAATTTCGCGCGGGCCAAATCGCCGAGCTTCGTGAATATTTTGCCAACCTGCAGGGGCAAATTGCCGAGGAAGGAATCGAGCGCGGGTTGTTTCGGCTCACCCAAGAGGAATTCAACACCGTGCTCGTCGATATGAGCCGGCCGCTGGGGATTTCGACCAAGGGGGAAGCGACTCGCGACTTGCTGACGCATTGCAGTACGCAATTTCGTTTGCCCATCAAGCAAGAGGCGAGCGCGGCGGCTCTCTTGCGATCCGCTAAGCCTCTGGAGTGCGAACTCGAAACTCTTGCCGCGGGAACGGCGCTCGCCGTCGCATTGCGGCGCGAAGGGCTCACCATTCGCCCCGAGCATATCCCCGGTGGGTTGCAATTGGTCGTGGCGCCTTACGTTCGCGGAGAAGAAGCGTGGCCGACAGGTTGGAAAGCCAAGGAAAGTCCCCGACAGCTAGCCCCCAAATTGTTTGAAGCGCTGACCATCGAAATCGATGGTTACACACTCGCGTCGGCGTTGACGGCCCTTGAACCGCGACTCACGGTACCGGTCGTCATGGATGAGTGGGTTCTTGCGGAGCAGAAGATCCGCCCCAATGAGATCCAGGTGAAACTCGCGCCGAAGAAAACTTTTCTCAAGAATGCCGTCGACAAGCTGTTGAGTCAGGCCCGGTTGGCGAGCGAATTGCGCATCGACGATCGCGGCTCGCCATTTCTGTGGGTCACGCAATACGGCCCCGACAGCCGTCCGGCTCAATAAAGGACAAGCTTACGGTGTGATGACTCGCCAAGTCACTTGGCCGGCGTAGGGGTCGTTCTGAATCGTCGACTTGTTGCCGGTGGTCGTGAGGCGAATTTGTTGGAGGTCGCCGTCTGGGAGGCTCACATAAGCGACCGACGAATCGGCGACTTCGCCGAAGACGCGGAGTTCGATGTCTTTCCAATCCATTTGGTCGGTGCTTTGCGAGACGGCCAGGTGGGGAATGACCGCCCCCGAGCGGACCAACAGCACGATGGGAATTTCACCCGTGGCGATGTCGTGCCACTTGCCGCCGGCGTAGTTTTCTCCCGACTGATAATCGACCCAATTGCCCGGCGGCAGATAAACGTTGCGCGAATCCACGTTTGTAAAAAGCGGGGCCACGAGCAGGTCGCTGCCGAACATGTATTCATCTTCGACGAGCCACGACGTGGGATCGTCGGGATACTCGAAGAAAAGAGTCCGCAACAGGGGGTGTCCCTGCTCGGAGCAAAGCTTGGCCTGGGCGTAAACGTACGGCATCAGTTTGTATTTGAGTTCCACCGCACGCCGGAAATCGTTTTCAAACTCTTCGCCATATTCCCACGGTTCGCGGGGCGGAGCACCATGGCAACGACTGTGGCTGGTGAGCATGCCGAAGGGCAACCAACGGCGGTACAGATCGGGCGAAGGTTGGTTGACAAAGCCCCCCACGTCGTGACTCCAATAACTGAAGCCGCACATGCCGAGCGAAAGCCCCGCGCGCAACGTTGCGGCCATCGCCGAGTCGGTGTTTTCCGAGTCGCCACCCCAGTGCAAGGGATAGCGCTGACTACCGGCCCATGCGCTGCGGGCCCAGATGATATCGTCGCCCGTGATTTTTTTGGTGATCTCGGCGACCGTTTTGTTGTACCGCAAGGGGTAAAGATTGTGTTCGTACCAACCCGTGCGGCCCGAGGCATAGACGCCGTGTAGCGGCGCGTCCTCACCGAAGTCGACTTTGATCGCCCCCACGCCGAGTTTGAGCAAATCGCCGAGCAAGCCTTGATACCACACGACGGTTTGGGGATTGCTGAAATCGAGAATCGCATCGAGGTAGGGGAGGGTGCCCCCTTCGTTGCGAACCGAGTAGCCGTCCGCCACGATCGTGTCGTAGAGCTCGTTCTTGGTGGTGAAGTAGGGGAGCTGCCACAGGCTGGTGCGGAAGCCATCCGCGCGGAGATCGGCGATCATCTTTGCCGGGTCGTCAAACCGCGACGGGGCAAATTTGTAGTTGCACTGCCAATCGGTTTCAAACCAGCCGGTGTCGAGATGAATCACGTCGCACGGAATTTTGTGGTCGCGGAGCTTGGCGGCCACCTCGCGAACCTCGGCTTCCGATTTGTAGGTGATGCGGCTCATCCACAGCCCGAACGACCACAACGGCGGCAGAGGACTGCGGCCCGTGACGGCGGTGTATTCGGTGAGAATCTCCTTGGGCGAACCGACGAAGACAAAGATGTCGATTTGCTCGTCGCCGGTGTAGAGCACGTTGGCTTCGTCAAAGTCGTGGCCAAAGTCGCACGTAACGGGGGCGCTCGTATGGACGAACATGCCGTAGCCGCGATTGGAAAGAAAGAAGGGAATCGGCTTGTACATTTTCGGGGTTTGCACGCCCATCGCATCGCGGAGGTAGAGCAGGATTTTTTGGCCGCGCTTGTCGAGCCGCGTGAACGATTCGCCACACCCGAAAATTTTCTCGTCGTGGGCGAGTTGAAAACTCGCGGCGGTGCTGTGGCCGAGATCGCGGGCACGTCGCACAAACGAAAACGGCGTCGGCGCGGCATAAGTGCCGGTGGCGGCGACGGTGCGAGTTTGCGTGAGCAGCTTGCCGGCGGCATCGCGGATTTCGATCCGCCAGGGATTTTTTTGAATGCGAACTTGTCCCGCGACGCTTTTGAAAGAAATCGCTTCGTCGGTTTCTTCCGCCTGCCATGAGTCGTCTTTGCTTACGGGCCCGTCGAGCATGAGCGATTCACCACTCTCGAGCGACTTGCCTCGCGTGGCAAAGCGCAAACGAACCGTGCGCGGCGAGACAAACGACACCGAGAACGGCAACTGCGGGTCGCGATCGTACTCCGTGCCGGGGAATTCATCGGACTCGGCGCGTGAATAGGGAACGTCGATCTTGTTGAACGAAATGCCCGGCTGCTGTTTGTAGCGATTCCATTGCAACGATCCTTCACCGGTGGCGGGGTCAAACGTGGCGATCTTCTCGGGAACAAAATAGACCGAATCGCGCTGCGTGAAATCTTGGCTCGCATCGACGGGCGTGCCAACGACTTCACCGCGGGCGATTTGCCACGGGCTGAACACGAAAAGCGTCAGCAACAGAGCATGGTGGGAGGAACAAAAGCCAGCTTGGCGTCGTTGCGACGTGGCAGGAAAAATGAACGCGAAAATGGAACGCTCCTTAAGTCGAAAAGCTGCCGAGCGAAGGTCATTCGCAGGCCGGTGGTTGAAAGTTTCTTGCCGCCGCGGTGTCGGACGCCGCCATTAGTTTTGGAACATTGGGGCAGGAATAGGGCCGGCGGGGCCGCCGTCGAGCGGCGTGGCGGCAATTCCGTACATCGCCCGGGCTTGGGTCTTTTCACCCATGATTCCCAAAATCACCGGCGTGCCGTCAATGCAACGCCGATGCCATACCGAAAATATATTGTCGATACTTTGGCCCCCTCCCACCGCATTCTCAAACTCGGGCAAGTCGGGTCGTAAAGCTTTTTCCTCAGATCCCCACGGACCTTCGTCCAACCCGATGTCGATGCCCGTATCTTCAAATTGGTCAGTCAGCCACTTCGGGGCTGGCACACGATTATCGAAGAAGACATAGAGGTTGGCGGGACGCGACATGAGGACCTTCATTTGGAAGTCGTTGAGGTAGCGATAGTCATTAAAAGTCTTTACATAGTCGGCACCGAGGAGAAACTCAGGCAGGCCGGCTGCCGTCAAGCCATTCCACTGATGGGGATCATCTGCATACGCAAATACGTCCTCAACCAATCCGTGGTAGTTGATCTGATAGCAGAAGTATTTTGAACCGTCTGAGGGGGGGATATTGTCGCTCACTTCTTGAATGACGTTGTCTCCGGAAGTCGGATAATCGGCCGTCCACCAACTCCCCTTTTGGTCGCGGCCTACTTGCATGATACGTTGGATGGCACCCTGACGGTCGATTCGGGCGGCTTCGCCTTGAAGGAGACGGGTCGGGGCATGCTCGTTGCTGATTCGATCCGCCAAGTCGACCTTGCCGTCGAACACCACGACGTCGGTAAAACCATTTTCGCGCGTCGCGACGCCAAATTCCGTTCCCTGATCGATCACGTCGATCACGGGCGTCTTGATGGTAAAGCCCTTGAGGGAATCGGGGACGCGGGCAGTCGCTTGACCGCGATCGAGATGCACAAGCATGTCCGATTCGACCATCAACGAAACCGCGCCAATCACATGCACGATCGGCCCCGAGCGGAACCGCATCGTGAATTCGCCTGCCTCGGTCCGCAAGCGGCCGGGGACGATCAAGCTGCCGGGTTTGAGGGCGGTGGATTCCTCGGCCCAGGTGACATTCTCCACGTCGACCAGTTCGGCAACGGCCAGGTCATCCCAAATAGTGGCCTTCCAATGCCGATCCTTGCCGAGTTGCCAGAGCGCGAACACACCAGAAACCAGAACCGCGGCGGCGACAAACCAGGTGGCCTTTCGTCGCGAATCCTGTACCGGCTGCGTCGTGGATTCAAGATTAGCCAAATCGCAGGCGGCGCCTTCAGGTTGTGATTCGCCAAAAACCGCCAAGTCGCGGGTAATGCTTTCGTTTTGCCATTGCAGCAAGCTGTGGATAAAAACTTCCTCGGCCAATCCCTGAATCAGTTCAGGATGGTCGTCGATAAGCCGTGCGAACTCTTGGCGCTCGTCGTCGGTACACGAGCCATCCAGCACGAAATCGATCAACTCGTGGAGTCGTTTTTCGTGGGCACTCATGGTCTTTCCTCTGCAGCCAAGGTGGCATCTACGCATCTTGCCAGAGCCATGCGAATTCGGTGAAGCTGCGAAGCCACATTGTGGGCGGTTTCTCCCAGCCGCGCGGCCAGCAACTTTACCGAAGTTTTCGCGTTGTAACGTTCACCGATCAAGTAGCTTTGTCGTTCGTTGAGTTTCTTCAAGCAGTTTTGCAGCGCGACCAAACGCGAGTCGGCTTCCCCTGCAAGGCGGATGCATTCCTCGTCAATGCGAGCCATGGCCGCGTCGCTAAATAGCAATCGCGACCGCGACTGGCTTTTGCGAAATGCCATCACCCGTTGCCGGGCAAAGGCAAACGCCCAGGGTAGGAAAGGCCGCTCGAAATCAAATTCCTCCGCCTTCGACCAAAGATCGATGTTCGTCTCCTGCAAAACGTCCGCCGCGGCGGTATCTCCCAGCATGAGCGTGGAGATGTACGCGTGCAGCTTCCGCTGGTGTGCGGTCAGCAACTCGACAAAGCGAGCGGCCACATCCGCGCTCACCATGGCTGCACTCGCCAAGTCGCGATCGGCCGGTTCGGGTTTGTTGAAATTCGATTCGTCTGATTTCACGATGGCGCTTTTTCGATCCAGCGTCGATAATTCCCCAATTCCCCTCACTGCACACTCTCTACTGAATGCTTGCACGGGGAGGGTTTCCTAATAGAAGTCAGCGAAGCTTAGCAAAATATCGCAAATAATCTCAAAAAGGATTGCGATATTTTGTGTTTTCCCGCTGAAAGCTGTTAGAGGGTGAGAACGATTGCCATTCCAGGCCTCCGGGGCAGCAGGCTGTGGAACTCCGCGGGCAGCGGATTTCGGGCAATTCCTCAGGGACTTCGCGTCACTGCCTCGCTCTGTTGATGATAATCGATTGTGGGAAGATTACCTGCCGGCACTCGATTCCATGGCGTCGCGAGCAGCGTGCCAACGCGACGGGTTAGCTTTTCTCAGTACTTTTCTGGAGTTGCTTCTAATGACGATGAGTTGGAGTGGAAAAATTTGGAAGTATTGCCTCTTAGTGTGTGTGTTGGCATTGGCGCTGGTGAACGGCTCGTCTCTGTGGGCGAAAGTTCATTCTGATTTTGATCCGGGGGGAACCTATTTCGGCGGAATCGAGGGGTGGTTTAACTATTCAGGCAATCCAGGTTTCGCAACGACAACCCCGGCTGGTGGTTCGACGTTGTGGCTGGGTGTTAAGCCGCAACAGTATTTCGGTCAAATCACGAGCCAGAATTGGGCCACGCCCGACATCACGATTCCCGACTGGAACTCGAACACGCATCTGGAGTTCGACGTGATTGTCGACAGCTTATGGTATCCAAACGCGATCACGCCTATCAGCGTGGAGTTTCAAGTGGGTGGCGGCGTAGGGGGCACCATCAATCAGTATGCCAATCCGACGATCGACACCTCGCTGAAGGACACCGTGCAGCACGTATCGATTCCGCTGGCTGGAATGCAGCCCTTCGATCCCACGGCAACCTTTTGGAACTTGTCAATCAATTTATTCCCCGGTTATGCATTTGAGTGGGATCCGGGCAACCCGAACGTACAGCCCTATGATCCTCGTTACTACATCGACAACGTTGAGTGGACTACCATTCCCGAGCCAGCATCCCTAGTTTTGGGTGCCTGCTGTCTTGTGATGTTGGCCACTCGTCGCCAGCGCGGATAAGAACCACCATTTGTCATTACTCGCAAAACCGCCGCGGGCACGTTCGCTGCCCGGGGCGACTTTGCCGACCAACTATTCATGAAGGAGTCCTCGATGAGGCATCAAACGGCTACATTAAGCGCGCTGGTAGCAACTTTGTTTTTGGCAGGCAACGCATGGGCTCAAGTGACGGTAGAGGATTTTGAAGGTCCCTTGCCGGGCCCGAGTGCCTATCCCGGCGGTTATAGCTTCTTTGGCGGTGGCGGCCCCGAGCCACCCGTGGTTGTTACCGAGCAGATCATTGATACCGATGCCGCCAGCGGGTTGCAGAGCTACGAGGTCACGGTCGACGCCACCAATAGTGCCGGAACTTACTTCTATTACGGCCTTGGTGGCTTTCACGGTTTCTTTGGCGAAGGCTTTGGATTTGCCGAAGGAATGGAAGGTCAAAACAATCCCGCCAACTATCGTATGACCTTTGACCTAAGGGTGTTCGGTAACGACGGCGAACAAGCCGCCACCCCCGTGGGTGGTGCCGTCGGAATCTACAAAGGTGACTATGAGGCGGTCTACGAAGTTGACGTGGATGGGGATGAGCTTTTCGAGAGTGGCTTTGATATTTGGCATTCCACATTCGAGGCGTCGGTTACCGACAATGAATGGACTCACATCGTTTGGCAGCTCAATTCAGGCACCGCACCCACGACCAACGGCAGCCCGGTGCCGACTCCCGTTTTTGACGATGCTTCGGCGATCTTCTTTCAGATTTACTTTAATTCGGGTGGTTTTGGCACGGACGCCAACAACATCGTTCGCATCGACAATGTGGCGTTGGAGTTTGTGGTTCCCACGACGACTCCCGGCGACTTCGATGACGACGGCGACGTGGATGGCCGCGACTTCCTCCTTTGGCA
>JBGTEU010000798.1:0-5162 GCA_041747595.1 Bythopirellula sp. | reverse complement strand
GCGATGGTATTTCAAATACGTAAGCGTCTTGTCAGATAGCTTCTTTCGTAACGACTTCCCAGCCAGCCCAAAGATTTCATGCTCAGATTTCTTGAGTTGCTTGGAAATTAAAAGTTTACCGCCATCATCGAACGTGATCAGGCCCGCATCGAAAAGGGCGTCGAGGCTAGCCACCAATGGCAGTCCATTCAGCGGATCAAGTCGTTCAGCGTCATTTGCATCTCGCCATGGCATAAGGTGGGAAGCTCGAATGGCTTCCAAAACTGATGAGCCTGTTACAGCGCAGACATTTCCCCAAATCTGCAAGACTTCCTGTCGGTAAGGACCTTGACCATTACGTGCGATGACCGTTGCTACCTTGGTAGTAACATCGGTTTTTTCGCGAAATATTTCCTGCAAGTCATCTGCCAGCGTAATTTCGGCAAGCGACGAGAGTTGTATCTTCCCCTGCTCGCGTTCGTACTCCGCCAGGGCCTCTTTGCCAACTTCGGTGATACGGTATTTGAATGGCTGTTTCCGATCTAGTCGTTTGACGTAGCCAAAGTGCTCAAGAGTCCCTGGCTTGGGTTCGCCTTTGGTTGGGGCCGCCAACGCCTTACTGAAGCCCTTTTTTCTGCCGACTTGCTCCTTCATGTCGTTGCGAGTCAACCAACCGCCTGCGCCATGCAGAATCTTGAGAATGCGGAGTTGCATCGGAGTCAGGTTAGCCAAGTCATACTTCCCAGCCCCCGCTTGAGCAGCTGGAGAATCAACCTCAATTTGAGGGACTTTGTCTTTAGTCTTCGCTGTCTTTGCAACCTTTATTGCAAGCCGGCTGGTGCCAGAATAGCGAGCATTCTCCATGTCTTCTTGATGGACTCTAAGTGCGCGGAACGCGACTTCCTTGGACATGATGTCGAGGAATAGGCGCTTTTTGTTGTCCCCGCTTCCGCCACGGCGAACGCGTATATCCTCGTCATTACAGGCGAATTCGGTACGGGCCCACTTAAGCAACCTTTGCTTTTCTTCCTCTAGCGATTCCTCCAGATTTTCCGGACGCCAGCCGTCATTATCTTTGGTTAGAAACTTCTCATTGTCCGGCGTCACGTGATCACGGAATAAGAAGGTGAACCCGATAAGCCCACCGTTTCGCTTAACATCGCTATTGAAGTAGGCCACCTTCCTGACGGCACGGAGTATCTGAATGGTTTTCTTGGCTGTAGTGGCAAACTCAATACCCAGGCCACGCGCTGCTAACTCATATAGAAATTCGCGGTGTACGTCGCTAAGTTTTTGTCCTTTGTATTCTGACAGTGAATCGATGGCCATCTTTGCGTCTTTTGCAAGCTCATCGGGCAGGGTGAACTCAGCATTAGGCAGGGATGAAGGAAGGCCAAGTAATCTGAGCAGTTTTATGGAATCGGCTTCTGAGTGAAGCTTAAGCTTGAATTCTCTTCCCTGTACTTGTACTGCTTCGAGCGACCCGGCTTGCAGAGACTCGACGCTTAGTTTCGGATGCGTTCTTGCAGGCATACGAATATAGAAGTTCACCCACTTCTTTGCAGGGACGATTGCGTAGGGTTTCAATTTACCTTCGAAGAAAGTGATGTTTTTCATGTATCCATGCTGGGCCTTCGCAAGTTTGAATTGGCCAGCATGCAGAATGGCGAGGACGAGACGGCTAAATGCTTTCTTAGCATCGGGGGCTTCGATGTACTTGAGGTACTGTTCGTATTCGGGAAGCATGGTCTGCCTCAGAAATGGGCTGCGCTGTCAACACCAAAACTCACTTGCCTCGTGAAGTATAATCACCACAGCAAAGAAACACCAAACAGAATTGAGCCACGGATGAAACCCAGCGCGGCCTATGGCTGCAATCAAATCCATCAACAGGAGGAAGCAGAGGCAGCAGAGAGGGAAGGCCAATCTCCACAATAATCACACATGAATCGGTGAGAATAAGTGGCGTTTACTATTCTCAAATCATCCGTATTGGACCTGAATTCCGTCCGGGACTAGGGAAGTCTCTGCTTGCTCCGCGATCTCCTGTAAGAATTTGCGCACGCCGCGCAAATTCCAACTGTTTGTATCACGGATCAAGTTCTTCATATCCGTGTTTCATCCGTGCCAATCCGTGGCCACAAGTCACCGGTCACCCAAGTTCCCGGCTCGCTAACCTCTCCGTGCCCCCCGGTGAACTCTGTGGCCAATCCACTCCCGCCCCTGAGGCTCCGGCTTGTCAGAACAATTCCGCGCGGTGGCCAAGAATCGTTGTGGCAGCGCGTCCTTGAATCGCGATAATGGGGCTCGCACAGCGCGTAATCACGCCATGAATCCGATACGCCGTTCTTTGATAATTTGAAAATAAGCGCTTCGCCGTTAGCGATCAGCGAGGCGAGCCGGGTTGCGTAGGCTCGCCGAAAATGAATGCGCTACCGCTGCGCGCAAACGTGGAGATTGGAAATTAATATTGCTCGCCAATCAAAATGAAAAGTGCCTGCCAAGTTGACCGTCTTGACCGTCTTGACTGTCTTGAAAGGAGAAACTCACCTGAATCTGCCGTGGGCACAAAAAAAACGGGCCCGAGCTTTTCACCCGGGCCAATAAACGGTTCGTACGCGATTTACCCCGCAACAGTGATCTTTCGCGCCTATCGCAGATCAAACGCGCGGCGGAGCATTGCACCTATTTGGGATTGAGTTGTAGGCCCTGTCGTCCCAAGACGCCGGGATATCGTGTTGCTGGACAGCGTTATCAATTTATCCAAGCGAATAAGTGAATCAACCTTGAGTCCGCTAACTGAAAACTCCGGATCGGATTGCAGCAGTTCGACTTCCGCCCCACGCGGTGAGCGGTTAGTCAGGATGCTGGTGATGAACGCTACGATCAACTCCAACGATTGCGGATTCCCCGACACGACGACTGCGGGACGCATTTTTCTACCCGAGAGGTCAGCAAAGGGAAACGGGACGAGGACGATGTCGCCTTGACGAAGCTTCCGTGGCTGTACCATGCCTACAGGGCCTCGCCATCGGACTCGGAGTAGATGTCTTCGCGCGGATCGCCAAGGAAGTCAAAAGATCCAGCATTGCGTGCCAGTTCCACAATCGCGTCTGCAGTTAAGTCGTCGCTGTCAAGCAACGCCACCGTCAGGCGAGTATTCTCCGGCAGATCGATGGGGTCGAGCGGCTCCAGATTTCCATCTCGGAAAATAGCGCGAATCGTTATCATGGATTACCCTCTGTTGGCATTTTACACTGCAAAGATCGATTTCTCCAGACAAGTTCCGGCAGCCATGCCCGAAACAAAAACGGGCCCGAGCTTTTCGGCCCGGGCCCGTTAATAGTTAGTACGCGCTTTACCCCCGCAGCGTGCTTCGTAAGTCAATACGACAGCCGATCCGCGGGATTGAACGTCACGCACTCTTTGTAACGTTATGCACTTTTTGTCTGCGGAGTCTCTGCGGAAGCATCTTCGCTGAACAGCTTCTCGGTGCCGTCGACCACGCCGTCGGTGATCGTGTAGCGTGTACCGCGGGGCTGATCGGGGAGGTCGAACATGATGTCGAGCATCACGCTCTCGATGATCGATCGCAGGCCGCGGGCGCCCGTTTGTCGCTCGGCGGCACGGCGGGCAATCGCCACGAGGGCGGTATCGGTGAACTTCAGGTCGGCTTCTTCCATCGAGAACAAATGTTGATACTGCTTGGTGAGGGCGTTCTTCGGTTCGGTCAGGACGCGGACCAATGACGATTCATCCAAGGGCTGGAGAGCGGTCACCACCGGCAGGCGTCCCACGAGTTCCGGAATCATGCCATATTCCACCAAGTCGTCGGGCGTGACGTTGGCGAGGGTTTCGCCAAGTCCCATCTCGGAGGCATGGTCGCCGGCCTGTCCGAAGCCCATCATGCGGCGCCCCATGCGCTTGCGGATGACTTCTTGAATGCCGTCGAAGGTGCCACCGACGATGAACAAAATATTCGTGGTGTCAATCTGGATGTATTGTTGCTCGGGGTGCTTGCGGCCGCCCTGCGGAGGCACGTTCGCCGTGGTCCCTTCGAGCATCTTGAGGAGAGCTTGCTGCACCCCCTCGCCCGACACGTCGCGGGTGATCGAGACGTTCTGGCTCGTTTTGCCAATCTTGTCGATTTCGTCGATATAGAGAATCCCACGCTGGGCGGCTTCGATGTCGAAGTCGGCCGCGTGGAGGAGTTTCAACAGCAGGTTCTCAACGTCTTCGCCGACGTAACCCGCCTCGGTGAGCGTGGTCGCGTCGCCGATGGCAAAGGGGACGTTCAGCTTGCGGGCCAGGGTGCGGGCGAGCAAAGTCTTGCCGCAACCGGTGGGGCCCACCAACAGGATGTTTGATTTGTCGATTTCGACGTCGGACTCTTCCTCGGCGGCCATCAAGCGCTTGTAGTGGCTGTGCACCGCGACGGCGAGCACCCGCTTGGCCGATTCCTGTCCGATGACGTATTCATCCAGCTCGGCGACGATGTCGCGGGGGCTGGGGACTTTGCTGAACAGTTGTTTGCTCGACCCACGACGCTTGCGCTCTTGGTCGAGGATGGATTGGCAGAGTTCGATACACTCGCCACAGATGTAGACGTCGCCCGGTCCTTCGACCAACGGCCCAACGTCTCGATAACTTTTACGGCAAAACGAACAGAAGGCGTTCTTTTTCGAGGTGCTTCCGCGTCGTCCACCGAGGTCTTTACCCACAGGCATGCAAGTCTCCTTCCGAGGGGTGCTCACCGCCGCGGGGCATCACCGGCCCACGGAGTTCGCTCGATTCATCAAAGGTGTCGCTCGCGGAGTCGGCCCTTCGCCCAAGCATTATAATAATGCTGATCGAAAGACTTTACCTTATCATACCTGGCGGTCGTCCATATCCGCTCAGCCGAGCCAGTCCGGCTGCGGTATCCAACGCAGCCGTCTGAGGTATCATACGCAGCTTCAACGTGAGTCGTTCATCGGCCATAACGGGGGGGGTGGTTTACTAGCACTCGGTGTTGCCGAACAACCGCGTCAGGCGCCCTTGTCGGCAACTCTTACTGGGGGCCATCGTGCGGGGGATAATCCGCATGGCCCGTATATCTTCGCGCTTGGCCAGGATTCAGTTTTGGTCTGAGCCCGCACCCTCCGTTAGCTTTCAGCCGACTTCGTTCCCGAGGGAGCCGAAAT
>JBGTEU010000797.1:0-8455 GCA_041747595.1 Bythopirellula sp. | reverse complement strand
GTTCCCCGCCGACGCCAAAGGTGCCGCCACTCGTAATTCGGGCGGCAAGGCACTCAACGCCTTTGCGAAGAATATCCCCTGGCTCTTGGGGGGCTCGGCCGATCTCGCCCCCTCGACGAAAACACTGCTCGAATTCGACGGCACGGGACATTTTTCCAGCAAGAACTATGGCGGACGGAATTTCCACTTTGGCATCCGCGAACATGCGATGGCCGCGGCAGTGAATGGCATGACCCTCACGGGCCTGCGAGCCTACGGGGCGACCTTCTTCGTGTTCAGCGATTATCTGCGGCCGTCGATGCGGCTCAGCGCGATCATGAACTTGCCCTCGATTTTCGTGTTCACCCACGATTCTATCGGCGTCGGTGAAGATGGTCCCACGCATCAGCCGGTCGAGCAACTCGCCGCCGCGCGGGCGATTCCCAATCTCGTGGTGATTCGCCCCGGCGACGCGAACGAGTCGGTTTACGCTTGGAAGGCCGCCCTGGAACAAAAGCAGCGTCCCACGGCGATCATTCTGACCCGCCAAAACATGCCGACCCTCGACCGGGACAAATACGCGCTGGCCGAGGGTCTGCTCCGCGGCGGATACATTCTGTCCGATGCCCCAGACGGCAAGCCGGACGTGATTCTCATAGGAACCGGCAGCGAGCTGTCGATCGCCGTGGATGCCCAGGAGCAGCTTGCCAAAGAGGGCATCAAAGCCCGCGTGGTGAGCCTGCCCAGCTTTGAATTGTTCGAGGACCAACCGCAAAGTTACCAGGACGAAGTGCTGCCTCCCACGGTGACCGCTCGGGTGGCCGTCGAAGCGGGCGTCCGTCAGGGTTGGGACCGTTATCTCGCCGGCCGGGGAGCCTTTGTCGGAATGAACGGTTTTGGCATGTCCGCCCCCTTCGAAGAGATTTACAAAGCCGTGGGCATTACTCCAGAGAAAATGGTTGAGCAGGCCAAGCGGTTGCTCGGCAAGTGATCTTGTCGGGGGCTTGGACAACTGCAAAGTCCAGCTATCTGTCATTCCGACAGGAGCTCTGCGACTGGAGGAATCTGGGTTTCTGCCTCGCAGGTATTCCATGCGTGAGAATACTGCAGGCCAGATCCCTCTGGTCGTACGGCTCCCATCGGGATGACACTTTCGCCAGACGTTTTCGACTTAGCAATGCTCCTAGTCGGGGGGTGCTTGATCGTTGAAACTTCGCGGTGCAGTGAGGGATCGTGTCCAGCGTCATTTCCATTCCGGGTTTTGCCGATCCTTTCAGCAGCTTGTCCCATTTGTCGGGCGCGGTGTTGTTTGCAATCTTTTCGGTTCTGCTACTCCAACGAGGACGTGGCGATTGGTTGCGGACGGCGAGTCTCGCGATCTTCTGTTGCGGGACGGTCTTTCTGTTAACCGTCAGTGGCCTGACCCACATGGTCGGCAGAGACGGCTCGGCGTATTTTTTCTTGCAGCGGCTCGATCACGCCGCCATTTTCGCGTTGATTGCTTGTTCGTTCACGCCAATGCACGTGATTCTGTTTCAGGGCCGTCAACGCTGGACCGTCCTGGCCTTGGTATGGACGATTGCCATCTTGGGCATCACGTTCAAGACGATTTATTTTGATTCGATCCCGCCCAGCGTCGGTACCGCCATCTACATTGGCATGGGTTGGATTGGGCTGCTTTCGTGGTCGTCCATCGTGCGGCGGTACGGCTTTCATTTTGCCCGACCGCTTATGTACGGAGGCTTTGCCTACACTATCGGCGGCTTGCTCGACGTCCTGCACTGGCCAATCTTGGTCAGTGGCGTGATCCAATCGCACGAGGTGTTCCACGTCGCCGTGCTGATCGGGCTCGGTTTTCATTGGGCCTTCGTCTATACAATCGCCAACCGCCCTTACCTGCCGCTTGCGGAATCCCTGTAGCTATGGCGTGTCACGGTTGAGATAATGGGGCAGCGATTGTTTGCCCGAATAAGGAATACGACAAAGATGAACGATAGCAAATTATTTCGACGCACCTCGTTGGTGGCCACTCTGTGCTACCTCTGGGTGTGCCCGTCACTCCGTGCCGCGGAGATCCTTTCCCACCTGCCCGAGAACGCCTTAAGTTTTGCGATCATTCGCGACGCCCAAGCGACGAACGACAAGATCGTGAAATTCGTGGACATCTATCGCGAAGGCTTGCCCGCGCCCTTGGAGATGGCTCAAGCGATGACGGGGCTTTCCAAGGGTTTGAATCTGCACGGCGACGTGCTGTTTGCTCTCCTCCCCTCGGCCGAAGTAACGGGGCTCCCCGCGCCGATGTTCCTGCTTCCCGTGAGCGACTACGCGAAGTTTGCCGTGTCGGTGCAAGGGGACGCGACGGGAGAGATTTGCCGCGTGACCATCGCCGGAGAAGACGTGCTGGTCGCTCGGCTTGGCGACTACGCGTTGATCATGAATCTCGAACACCGCGAGCTGATGCAAGGAGTTCTGCGCAAGCAGGTTGAAATCTCCAGCGAAGTCCTGCGTCACAAAAGTTGGCTCGCCGGGAATGACATCTCGATGATGGTCACTTCGACGGGGATCGCTCACATGGCGGAGGTCGCTAAACACCATCTGCGAGGCGGGGATGTATCGTCCGGGGACGACATCGGGCAGCCAGCCCTCGCAGACGAAATGCTCACCGTCGATGAGGAACTGCCGTTTTCTGAGTTCTTTAAGGATCAAGTGAAGATGGCGGGACTTGGCTTTGCCCTCGACGATGCCGTGAATGCCCGGTTGCGCTGGTGTGTGCAGTTTGAAGAATCAGCAACCGAGGCGGGGAGTCCCGCATCGGCGGCCGCCGAAGAAAAACCGCTCACGGGTTACCCGGACAAACCCTACGCGCTGGCTGGTGGCGGACCGCTCCCCCCCGGTCTCGACACGGTGTTGCCAGAGTTATTTCTGGAGATTTCGCAAGGACTTGCCGCCCAGGATGGCCGGGGCGATTTCACGGAGAAAGACTGGGCCGACGTCCGCGAGACCTACAATCTCGCCTTTTCCCCTTTGCGATCCTTGCATGTCTTGTTGACCCCCGGCGTCGAGCGAGAACCGATCCTCTCTGTTCTGTTTGCTCGCTTGACGGTGGATGATTCCCAGGCGTACCTCGAAGGGCTGCGAAAGTCGATTGATTTATCGAATCAACTCACAGCACGAAGCAATGGTGATATTAAGCTGAATTTTGAGATTGCTCCCGTAACTATCGCACAAGCCGAGGGAATCGAAGTCAGCTGTGATTTCGACAAGGCCACGGGAGACGGCAACAATCACATTTGGCAAGCGCTGTTAACGTCGGCCTTCGGCGTGGATCACAAGTGGTCGCTCTATTTTTGTGCCGCCGACGAAAAGCAAGTTTTCTTCGGCATGGAATCCAAGGAGAAACTTGCCGAGCTGATTGAAGCCTATCGCAAAGGGGACACGGGCCTCGCCACGAATTCCCAGGTGCAAAAGACGTTCAACTTGATTGACGCCAAATCGTCGCGGATCACGCTGGTCAACCCGCAAGGTTTCGTGGAACTTGTACAAACGGCGATGAAGTCGATGATGATCCTGGGGTTCGTCCCGCAGTTCCCACTCTATCCGACGGCGCCGCCACTCGGCCTGACCGTCTCGGGCAACAATGCCGACTGGAATGGCGAGATCGTGCTTCCCGTCGAAGCGGCGCGGGCCATGTCGGAGTTTATCAAAGAAGTCGAAAAAGGCCTTCGGTGATCAATCATCTGTCCCAAATCCCCCTCCCCGGTACTCGGGGGAGGGGCTAGGGGAGGGGCCCTTGCGTCTGGGAATAAGCTTGAAAATCGACAGGCTTGCCTCGGACGAAGACATAACTTGGCTCGGCATCACCAAAGAGTATCGCTTCGAGCGGATCGACATCGGCAGGGCAGGGGATCGCCACCAAATCGGCGAGCTTGCCTGCGACGAGTTCCCCCGTCGAATCGGAGAGCCCCAACGCATGGGCACCGTGAGTTGTCCCCATTTGCAAAATCATTGCGGGGGCTAGCGCTGAAAACTGCTTCGCTATGAATCGCATTTCGCTGAGCAAGCTCAGATCCGGATTCGACGCCCGGCTGTCGGTGCCGAGTGCGACTCGCACACCCGCGGCCAACATTTTTTCCAGTCGGTACGGCTCATGTCCGAAGTAGGCATGCGTCCGAGGGCAGAATACCACCGACATCCGCTCGCGGTGTTCGGCTAGGAATGCAATTTCCTCGTCGGAGAGATAATTTCCATGGATCACCAAGACGCGTGGTGCGGTGGAGAGCGTGCGCAAATAATCGAGCGGCGTGCTGTCGCGGGGAATTGCCTCGGCGTCCCACATGCTGCGATCCGCGAGCAATTGCTGGAACGGACCGGTGCCCGACCGCAGAAGTTCCAATTCCTCGCGCGACTCGGCCAAGTGCATCGCCATCGGCAGATTGCGCTCGGAAGCCACGTTCACCAAACTCCGCAACAGTTGCGGATGTACCGTGTAGGGGGCGTGGGGGCTGATGCCCATTTGCAGATTGCTGTTTTCAATGCTCACCGCGAGCCGCTGCTCAAGATCGTTTTGCACGGAGTCCACACGCGCGGCGGAAAAGCCGATCACTTCTTGAAAAACCGACAAGTTCGATCCACTAAAAGTGGCATACGCGGATGGCGATGTCGTGGAAATCTCGCCGATTGTGGTAACGCCCCCACGAAGGGATTCCCGCAGGCCGGTTCGAATCGCAGCCGTCGCGTCGCGGTCGCCCCGATGCCGCGTGCCGATCACTTGGCGAATCCATTCGGGGAGCGGCACGCGCGGTCGGCCCAACGGTTTTTCGCAGTCGCTGAACTCCAGATGCGTGTGAGTGTTGACCAACCCTGGCAGCAAGACCACGTCGCCCAAGTCGAGAGTGTTCGCGGTGGCATCCTGCCCGACCGCGATGATGCGTTCACCCGCGAGGTTGACGATGCCACCCTCAAGGGGCGGACCAGCGGCGGGGAGAACCCATCGAGCGCGAAATGAAAGATTCGACATGACGGGTATTTTGTCTTCTGGGGCCGCTAAACCGCAAGCGGCCGTTTGCGGCTTAGCGGAGACAAACCCTCAGGCACCGACCATTTCTTGATGGTCGAGCGCTTCCTGAAGCTGTTCTTCTCGCGTGCGGCGGTAGGGAAGCCGATGCAGCCACCAAATCGCCACCGCGGCCCCCAACGCGCACGCCACCATCACCCAGGTTTGAAACAAACCCTCGTCATCCATGCGGAAGATATTTTTCAACACGGGATATTTGACGACCAACTGGTCGAAGTCCTTTGCCAACTTCGCGACCGCCAAGGTCAGGCTGTTAAATATCGCATGAAACACCATGCAGGGCACGAGGCTCCCCGTTTGTACGGCCAACAAGCCGATCACGAGGCCGACGGCCGCGGCAGAAATCTTTTGCTGCAAAATAAAATGGGCCATGCCGAATGCAATCGCCGAAATGGAGATCGCCCACCACTTATGCCCCAGATGCCGGAGCCCCGAGAGCACAAAGCCGCGGAAGGCAATTTCTTCGCAAATCGCCGGCAAAATTCCGATCAGCAGGAAGGGCAACCACCAGTTCGGCGAATCACTCAATGTTTGTTCCAAGGCAACGATTTGTTCCTGCACTTCGGTGGAGAACGGATACAGTTTTTGCACCCACTGGCTCAGTTGCTGTCCCAGGGGAAACATCAAAACCGCGAGCAGCGCCGCCACGCCAATGTGGGAAACTCGTGGCACGCGATCCAGCAAAAGTGTCCGCGCGGGTCGCCGCGTGAAAAGGAGCGTCATCAATGCGACGGGCATGGCGATGCACACCACCTGGCTGATAAACAACATTTGCGCGAGCGAAAGGAAATCGCTGCCTGCCCCCGGCGTGGCGGAGAGCGAGAGGTTCACGAAGAATTGCACGATCAACACCACCGCAATGCAAAGCAAACCCTGGGCAAGCGTGGGCGTGTCGGATCGATCGCGGAACACGTGGGCGAGCCACCGGCCCAAATCCAAGCGTTCGCTCTCGCGGAACAGCACCGATTCACGATTGAATTGATCTTCCGCCCAGCGAATCGCAAGCAAACAGCATCCCAAAGTGACCCCCACCACCGGCAGCAAATAGGGCATCGCTTGCCAATACTGCCCCTCGATCACGGCCCGCAGCAGAAGCACCACGCCCGTAACGGGAATCAGGCTGTTGCCGAGGTTGAGCTCCACGCCCGGTGAAAGGGGGAGCATCATCAGGGGCATGATCACCAACAACAGCGGCATCAAATAATACTGCCCTTCCTTGGTGCTCCGCGCGAACGCCGCGCAGGCCAGGCAAAGCGCGCTAAAGAATGCCGCGATCGGCACGAGCGCCACCACCAACCAAATGAGCGAGCTCATCGCCGGCAACGACAATGCGCTCGCACCGGGGAGTGAGGTAATCTCACGGAATTGGGCCAAGATGAACTTGGCCGTCACACCCATGCTCGCCAAGTTCAAGAGTGCCGTGACGATGCTGAACGTCATGATCGTGAGCAGCTTGCCCCACACGATCTCGCGGCGCTCGGCGGGGCTGACAAGCAGCGTCTCCAGCGTGCCCCGTTCTTTCTCACCGGCACACAAATCGACGGCCGGATAAAATGCCCCCGTAAGAGCCCAAATAAACAAAATGAACGGCAGAATCTTCGACCAGAGGGCGGCAGTTTTTTGTTGTTGGTGGGCGACGTCTTGTTGCTTGACGGTGAAAGGGGTCGTCGCGCCGAGCGGCACGTTGCTGTCGCGCAAGTTGGTTTGCGTCACCGCGATCCGCCAATCCCGCAAAACCGCTTCCACGCGCAACTGGGCGATACGGGATTTCTCGTTGGCCGAGTTGTAGAAAATCTCCGGTTCGGGAACCACGGCTTCGGGATCTATTTCTCGATTGTCGTCGCGCTGCATCAGCGAGGCGCGCACGTTCTCGAGCCGTTCATCGAATCCCGGGGGGAAATAGAGCACGACCTGCACTTCCCCTTTCTCGATGGCGCGGCGGGCCACGTCCAGAAGCTGCTCGTCCTCTTGAGGAAGCTCTTCCTCGGCCCACAGAGCGTCCGGCCGCATGACTTGCAGGGAATCGCTTTCTTCGAGGCTGGCAAACCAACTACTGACGAATCGATCTTCTTGCATCAAAGGGGGGAGCCAATCGCTCTGGCCCAATTGCTCCTCGCCCAAGACGAGCACTTTCGACGCATTGTTCCGCAAGAATTGCGACAGTTGGAAGAAACTCATTCCCAGCAGCGGATACAGCAACAACGGCAGCACGGCGATCAGGAACAACGTCCGTCGATCGCGGAGTTGATCCCGCATCTCGCGGGCGTAAATCAATTTGACGTTGTGAAAATTCATGCTGCTCGTAATTCCCTTAAACGCCCGTCGTGGTTGTATCCTGCGCGCGGATCAGCGCGAAAAAGGCATCCTCAAGGTCTTCGCCGCCGTATTCGGCTTTCATTTCGTGAACCGTCCCCTCGGCCAGAATCTTGCCGTGGTGCATGATCGCCAAACGATCGCACAATCGCTCCGCCTCGCGCATGATATGCGTCGAAAAGACGATGCACTTGCCTTGATCTCGCAACTCGGCAACCGTGTCGAGAAGGGCGCGCGCCACGAGCACGTCGAGGCCGCTGGTGGCTTCGTCAAAAATCAGCACCGGCGGATCGTGTACGATGGCTCGCGCGATCGAGACTTTTTGCTTCATGCCGGTCGACATTTTCGCGCCGAGCAGATCGCGAATGCCTTGCATTTGAAGGCGTTCAAACAACTGCTCCATGCGATCCCGAAGTTGCTCTTCTTCCATGCCATAGAGCCGCCCAAAATACTCCACCATCTCCCACGCGGTCATGCGGTCGTAAACCGCGGTGTTGGCCGACATAAAGCCGATGTGATGCCGCACGAGCGAAGGTTGCGTCACGCAATCGAAACCGTTGATGCTTGCCGTCCCCTTGGTGGGCTGGAGTACGGTGCTCAAAATTCGCAAGGCGGTGGTCTTGCCGGCACCGTTGGGGCCCAGGAGTCCGAAAACTTCGCCCGCGCTGGCTGAAAAGCTCAGGCCATCGAGCGCGATAAAATCGCCCCGCCGCAAATCCGAATAGGATTTTGTGAGCGAGTGTGCTTCGACAACGACGCCTGGCAAAGACATGCTAACCGCTTGCGGCAAGGGTGCGAAGAAAACGCTACCGGACCTGGGCTTCCCCAGCCAATAGCGGAAGAATTGTTCCTCTCTGAAGGATACCAGAAACCGCACGCCTTGCGAAGCAAGTTCTTTGCTGCACTCAATTTACGATGGGAAGCGAGTGCTGGTTCTGGCGACTTATCGGAACAATCGTCTCAATAGGACTGTCTATCAACTCGTAAAAGACATTCCGCTGGCGGGGTTCGTAACCGAGTTCCTCGATGGCACCGCGAATCTCTTCCAACGAGAGGTGATAAACGGTCCCCGCCTCAGCGACGACGTTC